>CAZVVS010000058.1:0-17078 GCA_964630585.1 uncultured Gordonia sp. | reverse complement strand
TCGTGTGGTCGTGTCGGGCCCGCAACATCGGGTTCTCCGTGGTCGCCCGCACCACAGCGGCCATCCACGCCGCTCTCCTCAAGCTCCACGTCGACGACGACGCCTGGACCCCGCTGATCGACGAACGAACGGGCGAGCCCCGCGACGACGCCTACGTGGCCGACATCTCTCACCACCGGGTGAAGGGCCGGCCGAGCTTCTCGGGGCGGCTCCGGGCAGTCTCGACGACGGGGTGGTCGTCAGCCTCGGACCACGTGGACCTGCGCCATCGGATCGATCGAGCGAAGCGCGGCCAGCAATTCACCGGTCAGCTGCTCGACCTCGGTGGGCGCCGCCGTGATGCACAGCCGGGCGCCGGCGCGACGAGCCGTGACCTCCACCCGAGCCGCCCGTCCCGCGGGTGACGTCGCGCTCAATGCAGGCGGGTCGACCGCGCATGTCCAGCCCCTCCCCGAGAGGGCCCCTCCCAACCCGTCAAGGAGACCTGCCGGAGCGAGCGTCGAGTACAGCTCACGGCGATGCCTGGTACGACGGTGCCGCAGCGCCCGCACCGACTGGCCGGCGGCGTCCATGCCGTTCTCCGTGACGACGGAGATCAGCCATGGAACGCCGACGAGCACCGCCACGAGCAGCAGGACGAGGGCGAGCCCGTTCACGCGCTGGCCCCCGCCGCCGCGAGCTCGGTGACGAGGGCGTCTTTGAATCGTCGCAGGCACCGAAGGGCCGGCATCCGCTTGGGACCGGCCGGGATCACCATGAGGAGCTTCTCCTGGCGCGTCGAGGCGCTGAGCACTTCCAGGCGCACGCTGGTCTTGCCGTCACCCTTGAGGGACCAACGAACGGCCACGCGCGCGTTCTCCACGCCGACGCCCATCAGCACGGCGAAGATGAGACCGTGCCCTCCGTCGGCCTCGGTGAGGCCGATCTCCTTCATCTTCCCGTTGCCGCCCATGAGCTTTGCCGCCTCGGCTGCCCGTCGGACCGCGGTCTGGATCGCGTCTCCCGTTGCCGAGGTGGTCGTCGTGAACTCGAGATCGTGGATCTGATCATCTACTTTGGCCATGTTGGCTCCTCCTCGACCTGCCCTGTCGCTGGTTATCCTGGTCGGCAACAGGGCAGAGATGCCAGACCGCGTAACTCGGCATTCAATCACAAAAGGTGAGCGACGATCTACCAACCGGCTGCCAGTCATCCATCATGCGCCTCCAGGATCGAGAGCCTCTGTGGAAGTTGACCCTATTCGCGTCTGCGAGCTTCTCGTGGGCCTTGGCGATGTGACCGTGCTCGGCGCGGTCGACGAACCGGCCGAGCCGGTACTCGTTCATGTCGAGACCCGCGGGCCCAGACCGGTGTGCCCGGACTGTGGCGGGCCGGTGTGGTTGAAGGACCGCCGCCGGGTCGAGCTCGTCCGCCCAGGCCCTCCTCATGGGGACTCCGACTAGAGGGGGGCTCGCCCAGAAGAACCATCCGAAGCGCCCACGGGCCTCGTCGTCCGGCTTGGTGGGGTCGCGTAGTAGTGTGCAGTCCGACGCGGGAGCGTTCGGCGGAAACCTCGAATGGGTACCCGCGACGGAGATCCGAAGGGGGTAGTAGTGGGCTGGTTGTCTGATCGACGTGAGTCGAAGCGGTTGGGTGAGATGATCGGCCACGCCATGTCGGGTGGCACGTTCGAGACCGCATGCTCGTCGAGTGACCTCGTCGCTTGGTTTGCTGCGGAGGGAGAGGTCGTTGCCCAGCCAGATCCGAGCGCAATTTCGATCCGTCTCACGCCAAAGGTCCCCATCCGGCTCCCAAATGCATTAGTCAACTCCGGTGTCAATGCTGTCGGCGGTATTACCACGTTGATGATGACCGGGCCCGGGCACTTCTTGGCGACCCGCTTCACCATCAGCCACAGGTTGGAGGAACAGAGCGGCTACCTGAACTCGAGTGCTATGGCTCCGTGCAGCCGATTCATCCAGAAAGTCTATGAAGCGGATTCCAGTTGCCGTTTAGCATGAGGCGGGAATCTCCAGTATCCCTGTGCAAGTAAGGAAAGCAGCTCTGACTCTTCTGCTGGACAGCGGCCAGGGTCCTCTGCGTTGGCGTGGTTCTTCTACTAGCCACCGGCTGCGGCCCCTGGAGTAACCAGTCCGATGGCGGCGGTGGATCGGCGTAGGACGGCGGTCCCAACGTGGTGATCGCCCAACCACTTGGGTCTGGCGGTGGCTTCTCGTGTGCCATCACCGTGAATCTGACCCTCTCGTGCTGGGGTGCGGACCGTGACGGAGCGACGTCAACACTGGGCGGTTCGTCCAAGGCGGTTGTCGCTGGTGCCGCCTTTGGCTCTGCGATCGCCGTGGATGGACCTCTGGCCAGGTGGGTAGCGAGCGATCCCGGCCAGTGCTCGCCCCTGGGGGGCCAGTTCGAGCAGTCGAGCGTGACTGCCGAGGTGGCGTGTGCAGTGACTCCGGATGGAGCCATTGCGTGTTGTGGGTCGGATTCCGATGGGGTGGTCAACTCCCCTGGCCGACCGGGCGACCCGGAAGGTCTCGATCGCGTCTTTGGCGATCATCTCCACGGGCGCCTTTGCGCGACGAGGCACCCGTGGCGTAACACCGCGATTCACGGACGTCGGACGATCGTCATGGACCGGGCTGTCCGGCGGGATCGTCGCGGCGCTCAGCGCCCTCGTGGTGTTCGCCGTCGTCGGCGTCGGCATCGCGCTTTCCGTTTCGCCGGGCGCCGGTACCGGTCTTCCCGTTGCCGCGATGACCCCGCATCGCTCGGGCAACTTCGCCGAGCTGGGCCTCCCGGTTGCCCTTGGTGGATCCACCGAGATCGGGGCGGACCAGTCGGTCGCCCTAGGTATGGACGGGGCGCTCTCCGGGAGTGTTCGTCGGGTGGTGACCACACTCGGCGACGACCGTGCACTCGGCAAGGGGAACACCACCCGCTACTTCCCATTCGGGTTGCTCGTCCTCCCCGGGACCGTCGCTCTCTGGACGCTCTTCACGCTTCGCCGTGCGACTCCGGGAGGGCCGTTGTGGCGGGTGCTGGCGGTCCCCCTGGCGGTTGTCCTCGGGTCGGTGGTGATAGTGGCTGGGGCTGCGCAGCTGTCGACGTTGAGCCTCTCGGGGATTCTCGTCGATCCGACGTCCCGGGCTCGCCGTCCTGGAATCAGGCGACATGACCACGTCGGCCAAACGGGCTGGGTGGTTGGCGTTCCTGTGGGCGGGGGGAGCGGCCGTCGTGACCACGCTGGCTTGGACGATCCGCAACCCGGTGAGGTCGCGGGGGCCAGAGCCATCGGGCACCGGAGTTCGTGGTGCTTCGGATGCCCCCGGGACGCGGGTGTCCCCATTGGAGTACCCTGTGTCACGCGCGGTTGCGTCTTTTCGGGTTGTCCGAGCGGGCGCCGCGACAGAGTCCGAGGGGCGGGTTTGGATTGGTCGATCGGCTGGCGTCGGGGTGCACGGATCGGCGCCTCGGCGGCGCCACACCGGGGAACTCATCAAGGCGTCATGCGAAGGTTCGCATGAAGTGGAGACGCGGACCGTTCCCGCTGTTGATCTTCTCGGTCGTCCTGTTGGCCGAGATTGCCGTCGGTGGCTGCAGCAGCGATGTGGCCGATCCGACAGCGCGAGACTCAGGAACGACTGAGGGTCCATCTGCGTTACCGTCGACGGCGGTCCAGACGACACTGATCGCGCCGGCGACCGTACCGGCAGGGGGTGTGACGCTGTCGTTCGATTCGACCTGCTCGGATTGGGTGAGCGCGAACGCTGATTCGAAGTCCGTCTTCGGTGCCGTGGTGGATGCCAGCCCTGACGTGGCGATGGGGTTTGGTGACCCCGAGGTCTGGGTAGGGCTGTTTGATGGTGACTGCACGGATGGATCATCTGAAACCCTGCGGCGCATCCTGATCAACCTCGGCTACATGGGACCCGTGGGGTGAAACAATGATTCGGATACTTGTCTATTCGCTGGCCGGGGTGCTTGCGCTACCGGCTGCTATCATCGGATTCATTCGAACGAGTCGGGAGTTGGCGGAGCGTGAGGAGCGTGAGGCGCAGCTGAAGCGCGAACACGCCGAGCGCCAGCGCCATAACCTGCGAAACAACGACTGGTAGCTGCTGTGGGGATGCTTGCGGCGCGTGCGACGAGGCAACTCATGGAGCCTTACACGCTGGCGTGGCCGCGCGAAGCGTGTGGTGAGGTTCCGGGCTATCTCACCTGGGCCGAGGTCCTGACGTTCGGCGGTCTGCGTGCTCTCGCCCACATGCGTCCGGTCCGCTCAGCCTCGGACTGGTCGGACCGCACCGGTAGGAAGGGAAAGTTCGAGGGTTCCTACACCAGCGCATCGTTCGTCCGGATACGTGGGGGGGTTTCGCAGGGCTTCCTCCTGCAGATGGGCGCGTATAGCCCCTTCGGGACCTGGTCGAGCGATTGGGACCTGCTGGTGAGTGACCTTGCCTCTGGCACGGCGCAGGCGACGGTCATCTCGTGCAAGACCGTCGACGGTGAGATGGCGAACAAGAGCACCTACCTTCACGCGCGCGAAGTCTTCGGGGAGGTGCTCCGCGACGGCGCCCGCTTTCGCACCATTGGCGGCCTTCCTGACTTCGGACGCTGGGTCGAGCCGGTTCTCGGAGGCGCGGGAACACCGTTCGCCAACGACCATCTCCTTCCTCTGCCCGCGGCGTTTCACGACCGAGTCCGGATCTCCCTACCTGAAGGGTCGTCCTCGATTCTCGCAGCGATCATGAGAGAGGACTGCACCTGCTCACGGACTCACCAAGGAGCCGTGGTCACCATGGACCTGAGCTACGGGTCCCCAGAAGTTCCGGCTCGGCTTCATCTGGTGGATGACGGCGCCAAGTGCTGGCTCGAACTGGTCGTGAAGGGCTTCGATGCTCTGCCGATGCTCACCCAGCAGCGGTTGTTCCAGAACACGATCATGGCGCTGCGGTTCCTGACCGGTCTGCTCCGAGACCAGCCCGTCATCGCCGCACCGATCGAGGGATACCTTGCCGAGTTGCTTGGACCTTCACAGGCGGTCGATCGGGTGGATCAGTTCCTGCCCGTGTCGGACGAAACCCGCCCTTCCTTCGAGGTCGAACTCGTTCCTGGGCGACCTCTTCCCGTGGGCGTCGTCATCACCACGACCCAGAAGTACGCCATGGATCGCCTCCGCGAAGCGCAAGGTTCACTGCTGGCACGGCAACGCTCCTGGTCACGCGGCATGCGGAAGGCGTCGTTGGCGGCAAACCGGCAGTACAGCCTGCGACACCCCGCCACCGTCGGCACGGAGGACGAGTCCGAACCCGCCCGCCATATCAGGTACGTGCACTCCATGTCGGATGATCCGAGTCGAAGACGCCGGTTTGCGCCGACGGAGCCACCCGCGTGGTTCTGGGACGTGGGATTCCGTTCGCTACAGGCACCCGAGGGGTCGTATCGCTCGCTCATCTACCTCACCGGCATGTCGACAGCGCACCACCTGCTGGCCTATGGGCCGGAACTGTACGCGCTCTTTCGCCACTGGGAACACGTCATGAGGGTTCGCGACGCAGACCTCGAGGTCGAGACGATGTACGTGGACCTCTGAGTCCTATTGCGTTGTCTCATCTGCGTCAGGGTCGTCGTTGCGGGCCACCGGGCGACCAGACCGGCCCAGTCCCCCGCCAAGGACAATTCGGTCTCCTTGTCCATCATCACCGTGGTGAACTCACCGATCCTGGTGCCGTGGACCGCCGCCGCAGAGGGCAGGCACGCCGCTGACGCCTCCACCATGCGGCAAGGGGCTCTCACCGACCCTCCGGAACCGCCGGCGCGGTCACCGACCCGACCGGAACGTGTCAAGGGGGATGAGACAACTTCTCAAGCGGATTGGATGAGTGCTTCTCGGTTGGGTTCGTTGATCCACGCGACCTCGGGGAGCTTCGGCGGGGTCGGTGGCTGGTGGCGGAACCGGGCGGGGTTCGCGTTGTAGACGGCGGTGGTATCTCGGCTCGGGCGGCGCGGATCTCGGTGGCGGTTCCGTAGTGGACTGATGCCGGGGTGAGCAGGCCGATGCCGGCGTGTCGGTGGACGTGGTTGTAGTGATCGAAGAACGCCGCGCAGCACGAGCGGGCATCGGCCATCGAGCCGAAACGGCCAGGGAACGCCGGGCAGTACTTGAGGGTCTTGAACTGGGCTTCTGAGTAGGGGGTTGTCGTTGGACACCGATGGGCGGCTGTGGGATCGGGTGACCGCGGAGAGCGACCAGGAGCTGGGCGACGGGCTTGGAGGTCATCGAGGTGCCTCGGTCCGCGTGCAAGGTGAGCTGGTCGCGGTCGATGCCTTGGCTGTCGATGGCGTCGGCGATGAACGCTTCGGCGAGTTCGCCGGTCTCGGCTGCGGCGACGGTCCAGGCCACGACGTAGCGGGAGTAGATGTCGATGATTGTCGGCGTCGCCGTAATCCACCGGGGGGTCGTTCAGGGAATCCCTCGGGTGGTTCCGGTGTGTTGTTTAACTCTCCAAGCCGGGAACGCTCGTTCGATTCCCGCCACCCGCTCCACAGATCAACGAAGCGTGATGACGATGCCTTCAGACCTCTGCCTCCGCCGTCGCACGACCACCATGGCCACGATCGCGCCGGCAAGAACCAGTACCAAGGCGCCGATCAACAGCCAGACAAGGACTCCGATCGTGTCGTCCGTCGAGTCTTGAGACGACACGTGGGCTTTGTCAGGGATCGTGAGCGCCACGATGACCGGCTGCTCTGCGCCGTTCACGCCCTCCGGCACCAAGATGAGCTCGTGGCTCCCGGAATCCGCCTCCGGGATGTCGACCTCACCGTGCAGTGCTCCTTGGTCGTCCACGTCGAGGACGGCGAGGTCCCGCCGTTCCGACGCGAACGAGACCACGACGGTGCTCTCCGGCAGGAACGGGCCAGGAGAATCGATCTCGATGGTCTGACCGGCCTGCAACTCGATCGGGTCATCGCCCTCCTCCGAGGCCGAGCCGTCGATGGCCACGGCGTAGACAGGCGGAGGGAGCGCTGGGAGCGCACTGGGCTCCTCGCGTCCGGTGATGGCGTTGGTGAGGACCTCGGCCATGCGGGAATGACCCCAGGCGTTGGGGTGGAAGAAGTACTTGCTCTCAACGCGGTCGAGGATGTCCTGCTTGCGGATGCCGTTCACCCACGGACCGTTGGCGGAACCGTCGGTGAAGTGGTGCGCCTCGTTGTCGGCCGGCGCGCAGAGGTCATGGTCAGCGAGCGTGTTCTCGACGTCCACGAACTGGAACCGGATCGGATCACCGGGCATCGGATCCGCCGTCGATCGCTGATCGGCGGCCTCGACCGCCTCTTCGATGACGTCGTTGGCCTGCGTGAAGCGCGCTCGGATCCAGTCGAGGTCATCGGGCTGGACGTAGCTGCACGACTTGTCCTGGTCCGGGAAGATCTGCGGATAACCGACGACGTAGACAGTGGCCGGCGTGTCGTCGAGCTGAGCGCCCAGGATGTCCCGCCAGTGCTGGTTCGTCTCGCTCCACCGTTGTCGGATCTTGTCGTACGCCGTAGCCAAGACACGCGGGAGCCTGTCACGGATGTAGTCCTCGGTGTGCCGACCTACGTCCGGGTAGTCGGGGTCGGAGCCGTCGTAGGTGTCCAGGTCGACGCAGGTGTCGCCGGGTCGCTCCGGCACATTGAGCTTGTCGCGGGCGATGTCCTGCAGCGTCACCGAGGCCGAGCCCGATGGGGTGGAGATGTTGGCCACCGGAAGGTCGGGCAGGCCATGGATCACGCACTCGGCCAGCACCTCGCCGAACCCGGCATCATTTCCGCCGAGGCTGAAGGTGATGATCCGCTCACCGAGGGGCGAGAGCTGGTCGAAGCCGAGGAGCTGAGGGTCGTTGAGGCGCTCGTCGCCGTCGGTCTGAGGGTCTTCGAGGTTGGTGGTCTTGGCGCCGCTGCACGAGAGGTCGACCCGGCGCCAATTGGTCCCCTGCAAGCGGTTCACCATGTCGACCGACACGGCGGACCAGCTCTTGTTGAGCGAGCGATGGCAGAAGTTGGCCGTCGGCTGCGTCGAGCGGAAGTCCTCGGCCCCCTCACCCGAGGAGTAGGAGTCACCGAGCGCCAGCCAATCCGCCGTCGCCACCGTCAGGAGCTGGAGGCGATCCGCGAGCTGTCTGCTGTTGCTCACATCGACGTACGAGCCTCCGGTCGCATCCGCGATGCACTGGAGCTCCTCACGTCCGTTGGACTGCACCTGGAAGCCGACCGTGTTGACGGTGATGGCCACGCCCTGCGCGGCCAGCCCGCGGGCCACTTCGCACGGGTCGCCGGCGCAGTTGCTCTCGCCGTCCGATACGAGCACAAGGGTCCGAGCGCCGGACGTCGTGAAGAGGCCGGCAGCATGCTCGAGCGCCGCAGCCGTCGGCGTCCCACTCGTTCCCGTCGTCGACGCGGAGTCTGGGACGTCGTCGGGGTCGATGGTGATGCCGTTCACCGTCGAGCGAATCTGCCCGGCCGACGTTGCGTCGAGCGGCGAGATCCCGATGCTGTTGGCGACGGAACACTCGTGGTCGATCCCGCCGTAGCTGACGAAGCCGAGGGCTGTGCGCCGGGGGACGAGCACGTCGAGCAACTGGCTGACCGACTGCTTGGCGGCGTCGAGCCGCGTTCCGACTCCGCCGCTCGGCAGACCCATCGAGGTGGACTGATCGAGCACGGCCACGACCTCGGGAGGGCCGGTCGCCGCGCCCGGGAGCAGCGGGATGTCCGTCTCGTCGTCGTCAGCCGTCTCGGGATCCGTCCGGAGGGGAGCGAGGTGGTCCACGCACGATGCCGTCTCGGCGTCACCACCGGCTCGCTCGCCGTCGGGGCACCGAGCCCCAGCCCAGACGACGTCGTCCAGGGTGGCGCCCTGTAGATCAGCGCCCCGCAGGTCTGTTCGACGGAGATCCGCCCCGGTCAGGTCGGCGGCGCCGAACTCAGCACCGCGCACATCGGCACCGACGAGTGATGCCTCCTCCAGCAGCGCGCCCCACAGTCGTGCCCCGTCGAGCGCGGCCCGGTCCAGCACCGCACCCTCCAGGTCGGTGCGCTCGAGGCGGGCCTGGGACAGCGACGCGTCGATGAGTTGCGTGTCCGACAGGTCCGCCATGGTGAAGTCGGAGACCCGGAGCACCGCCTCCGTGAGATCAAGACCCGCGAGCGAGGCGTTCCGCAGCGACGTCCGCACGAACTGCACGCCGTCCAGCGAGGCTGCACTGGTGAAGTCGACCTCGTCGAACACCGAGTCCTGCACGGACGCGGACGAGAGGTCGACGTCGTCGACCGTGGCGAAGGGGGCAACCAGTCCGACGAGCGTGGCGCCCCTCAGGTCCGCACCCGTCAGGTCCGCGCCGTCGATCCGCGTCGCCGACACCGTTCCGCCGCTAGCCGAAAACCCCCGGAGGTCACTGTCGAGCCGATCGAGGCCAGCGATGGCCTGCCCCCCAAGGTCGGCGCAGGACAGATCGAGGCCATCCAGTTCCGCAGGCCCCAACGGGGATTCGGCGTCAACGGCTGCCGGCAGGGACTCGTAACCGTCGGGACAGACGTCCTCTTGAGCCGACGCCTCCGGGACGACCGCAAGCGAGCCAACGACACCCACGCAGAGCACCATCGCCATGCGGACTCGACTCCTCCACAGTGGCCGCACCGCATCCCCCTCAAGCCCGCCGCTCTCGCCGCCTCGACGATCGTGCGCCGCAGGGCTGACCGCGCCCCGAAGTCGCCAGCGTACGACAGACACGACCGCCGGCGCTCGGATCGCCGTCGCCGTCCGGTGACGGCGAGCTGCGGCGCAGCGCGGGGCGGGCCACCGGTACGTTCCGCTCGACATCTCGCCGACACGGGCTGGTGCTCAAAGCAACAGTGCCGTTGAACTCGCCCTCAGATGTAGCCGTCCCCCCTTGATGTCGCTCAACGAGCAAGGTGCGTGGGGTGCCACCACCGACGCCGAACGGCGCATGATGCGCCAGGAGGCCGTCCTCCTTCATGGAGCGCGGTACATTCTGGACTCCGATCCCAGAGGGAAGAGGGCTGGGGGGTCCATGAGCGATCCGGCGATATGGCTGATGTACGCGGGCGTCCTGGTGTCCCTGGTGTTCGCCTGCTTGACGGTCTGGGTGGTCATCAAGCTGCGGGACGACCGAAACGGTCAACCCGAATACGACGATGACCTTTTCGACCTGAGTCCGCGGCGCGCGGGCCTAGGTCAGGTCACGACGGTTCGACTGGCTGATGGTCGAGAGGCGCTGATGGTCCAGCAGGCTGGGACGAACGGCATGGCCGTCGCGTCTCTTGTGCTCAGCCTGCTTGGGATCAGCCTGTTGGGTCTGATCTTCGGCTTCGTGGCGCTCGGTCAGATCGAGAAGAACCCGGGGCAACAAGGTCGTGGTATGGCGATCGCGGGGATCGTCCTGAGTGTGTTGTGGCTGGCTGTCGTGGGCATCCTCTACGCACTCGTCTTCTACGCCGCTAAGTCCGGCACTTAGAAGGGCCACCCAGCGCCCTCAGGGCGACCGTGGACAGCCGGACGGCGCCGGTCAAGTCGATGTGCTCAAGCACCGGCCCGAACCAGAGAAGGCCCCCCTGAAGGCGCCGGTTCAGGTCCACAGCCTGCCGCCTGCCGTGGCCAACGCTCCGACCAGCCTCGGGTACTACACCCTGGCGGCGCCAGATCCGCTGTCCTCGAAACCCGCCCAGGCCCTCCTCACGGGACTCCAGCTTGAGGGTGCCCCCTTCCGCCCATAAGACCAACTACGTAAACCGCCCACGGTGCCCGACGGTGGCCGACGCTGCGGGTAGCGACATCTCGCCCAACCGGTCGCGAAGCGGTCAAGTCCTTCGGCCCTTCTCGGCCACGGTCAACAACCAGTCAGGCCATGGGGGAACGGATTGGCGACCAGGGCGATCTCCGGATCTCCTAGGGTCGGGCGGACGCTGTATCCACGGCAACTCCAGGGAGGGCGAGCCATGAAGCGGATCATGCGACCAGCGGTTCTTCGACGGGTGGGTGTGTTCGTGCTCGCCGCTCTCATGGCCACGATGTTGGCAGTGGTGTCCCCGCCGGCGCCTGTCGCGGCGGACGAAGCGCCCCCCGTGTTCGACCTCAAATGGGGCACCTTCGGTCGCGGCGACGGCCAGTTCAGGTTCCCGCGCGGGGTGGCGGTCGACAGCACCGGCAACGTCTACGTCGCCGACTGGGAGAACCACCGGGTCCAGAAGTTCACCTCCACCGGCACCTTCGTCTCCACGTTGGGCACCCGAGGCACCGGCGACGGTCAGTTCAACTACCCGTACGGAGTGGCGGTGGACAGCACCGGTGACGTCTACGTCGCCGACCAGGGCAACCACCGGGTACAGAAGTTCACCTCCACCGGCACCTTCGTCACCAAATGGGGCACCGAGGGCGACGGCGACGGTCAGTTCTTCTACCCGGGCGGGGTGGCGGTCGACAGCACCGGCAACGTCTACGTCGCCGACGAGGGCAACAACCGGGTACAGAAGTTCACCTCCACCGGCACCTTCGTCACCAAATGGGGCACCGAGGGCGACGGCGACGGCCAGTTCGACGGCCCGCAAGGGGTGGCGGTAGACAGCAGGGGCAACGTCTACGTCGCCGACACCTACAACAGCCGGGTACAGAAGTTCACCTCCACCGGCACATTCGTCACCAAATGGGGCACCAACGATCTTTTCGGCGGCGACGGCCAGTTCGCCTCCCCTCTCGGGGTGGCGGTGGACGGGTCGGGCAACGTGTACGTGGCCGACACCTTCAACCATCGGGTGCAGAAGTTCACCTCGGCGGGGGTGTTCGTGACCAAGTGGGGCACCTCCGGCGGCGCCAACGGCCAGTTCAAGCTGTCCACGGGGGTGGCGGTGGACAGCGCCGGCAACGTCTACGTCTCCGATGCCGACAACAGTCGCATCCAGAAGTTCGGGTCTGTGGCTTCTCCACGGCCGGACGGGCGCATCAAGAATGGCGCCGGCGCCTTCGTCGGCGACGACGTCTACAACACCACCGGCGACGGCCAGACCCGCTACGGACGCGCCGCCCGCGGCTCGACGGTCACCTACACCGTCAAGGCCCAGAACGACAGCACCGCCTCTGCCGTCCTCCGCCTCGAAGGCACCGCCACGGCCACGAGCTTCAAGGTCACCTACACCGTCGGCGGGACCGATGTCACCGCCGGCATCGTCGCCGGCGCCTACACCACCCCCGAGCTCGCACCCGGCGCCAAGCTCACCGTGATCGTGACCGTCAAGGTCAAGAGCACCGCCCCGCCTGGCGCCTCGCTCACCGGTTCACTCACCGCCAAGTCCGACACCGACCCCGCCACCGAAGACACCGTCAAGTTCGTCACCAGACGCGCCTGACCTGCGCCAGATGTCATCCCAGGTGCCGGTGAGGCCAAGTGCCCGCCCGGACCGGCCGGCGAGAAGGCATCCGACATCCCACGTTTGGGTGAGTTAAGCGGGGCTGTTGCGTTGTCGGCCGGCTCGGCGAGTCCGCTCGCCGTCCCGGTTGCGGGGTGATCAGATCGCCTGGCTGAGTTCCTCGAACGCCGCTGCGACCCGTAGGCGCGGCTCCGCCTGGACGCCCGAGTTCGTAGTGGCCGCGGCGGATGTTCTGCACCATGGCATGACCGGCGACGATGATCCTGGCGGTCCGGTCGGTCTTGAGGCCGCGCATCGGGCGCAGGCGGGCCTTGAGTCGGCCGTGGTCGCACCCCTGTCTGTCAGGCTGAGGTGAGACACCTGTAGCAGCGGACCATCCCTTCAGGGCGAGAACGGATCACCGACACCCATGACGAGGACAACAGCATCTTTGATGACGCGCGCCCATGATGAGGCGGTGGAAGAGCCGGACCCGGCTGCGCGAGCGAAGCGCCGGACGTACACCGCTGAGTACAAGGCGCGGATCTTGGCCGAGTACGAGTCGCTACCCGACCACAGCCCCGAGCGTGGCGCCCTGGTGCGACGCGAGGGCCTGTACTCCTCGCACATCGCGGAGTGGCACAAGGCCCGCGACGCCGCGGCGATGGAGGGGCTGGCCCCGAAGACCCGCAAGCCCAGGAGGTCGGCCGAGGAGGTCGCGCTCGAGAACCTCCGCCAGCGCAACAAGCGGCTCGAGGCGGAGCCCCGGCCGCTCAGAGGGACGGCCCCACGCCGGGTTGGCCGGCGATCTGCTGGAGTGAGATCACCACGAACTCGGCGGGCTTGAGGGGCGCGAACCCGACGAGGATGTTCACGATCCCGTGGTTGATCTCGTCCTGTTTGGTCTCGGCGCCGCACTTGACGAAGTACGCCTCGCGCGGCGTCGCTCCCGCGAACGCTCCGGCGCGGAAGAGGCCATCGAGGAAGGCGCCGACGGTGAGTCTGATCTGAGCCCAGAGCGGCGACCCGTTCGGCTGGAACACGGCCCACTGCGTGCCGCGGTAGAGCGACTCCTCGAGGAAGAGCGCCGTGCGCCTCACCGGGACGTACTTCCACTCCGAGGCGACGCTGTCGGCGCCCTGGAGGGTGCGGGAGCCCCAGACGACGCTGCCCGCGTCGGGGAAGGTGCGCAGGCAGTTGACCCCCAGCGCGTCGACGACACCGTGCGTGGTCGCCGCGATCGAGATGGCCGTCGCTCGCCGCGGTAGCGACGTGGCCGGCTGCATCCTGCATTCGGACCCGCCCAGGCCCTCCTCACGGGACTCCCATTGAAGGGTGCCCCTCTTCCGCCCATAGCAGGCATTACGTGAGCAGCGCTCGGCTCTCGACGGGCCCATCTCGGCCCACCAGCCATTGACCTGTCAAGTCCCTCGGCCCTTCTCGGCCAGGTCACGGACGGGTCAGGTTGGTGGCCGGAAGACGGAGTACAGGTCGGCGACGAGGGCTATCTACACGCTCGGTTCGGGCACGGGGCAGGCACCGGTCAACCGCCCGGAGCCACTGGTGGCGAGGTGCTGCTCGAGGGCCAAACGGTGGCTGTAGCGGCAACGCTGGGGGGGAGCCTTCTCCCAGGAGTTCGTACTTCAGGGTGGGGGGCCTTCAGCTAAGGGCCCTCTTCCGGCTACCCGCCCACCACCGGAACCAGCTCCAGCATCCAACTGGCCGCCCTTGATCCGGGTGAGAACGCTCTATGGGACCCCGACGGACGTTTCGCAGCTGAGTGAACGGTCTTCGCTGCCCGGTCCACCCTTGCAGGTGTCGGTGTTGGGCCCACCACGCAACTCGTCGTCGCCGAGCCCACCGCGCAGGTCGTCGTCGCCAACACCACCGCGAAGCTGGTCGTTACCGGGGCCTCCTCGTACGACATCAGCACCGCCTCTCGAGCAGATGAGGTCGTCGCCGCCGAGGCCGTTGATGATGTCGGCACCGGTCGTGCCTTCAATCACGTCTGGTCCCGCTGTCGGTGACTCACCCTTCGCGAGGTCGACGGTGACCTCGCGCCCGCCGCACCGGACTCCAGGCGGAGGCGGAGGCGGAGGAGGGGGCGGGGGTATCGGGCCCAGGTCGGTATCGCAGAGATCACCGACCCCGTCGCTATCGGTGTCCGCCTGGTCGGCGTTGACGGTGTAGGGGCAGTTGTCGTTGGGGTCGACCAGTCCGTCCCCGTCGGAGTCGATCTCTGCTTCGTCGAGCGGGAGCTCGACCGTCGAGTACGTGTAGGGCTCACCCTCCGGTGCGATATCAGCGCCGAACAGCTCGACGGTCCAGTCCCCGGGTTCAGGCCCTGTGATGGTGAAGGTCTCGTGGGTTGGGCCGGAAGACACGACCACGTTCGAGCCGATCGAGGACCGATCGAAGCTCTGCCCGCTCGGCGACGTCACGGTCATCTCGATGTCGCTGCCCGGCCATGTGTTGGTGAACGTCACTTGCTGGAGGAACTGAGACACGGACTGAACGAACGTGGTCGTCTGGTCTTGGTTGATCGTCCCGGTGGGAGCGCAGCTCTGCCCCCCGAGGCCCGCGATCTGGGAGCGGACCTGCTGGAACTCGCACACGAGGTTCGTCGAAGAGTCGAGTTGGAGGTAGCGGCCCCCGGTCTGCGCGGCGATGTCGGCAAGCAGGCCCTCGTTCACGCCCCCGCCGAGCCCGATCGTGAATACCGGCCAACCCTGGGAGCTGAAGCAGTTGGCCTCGTCGGTGTAGGAACCCTGGCCATCGGTGAGGAAGATCGCGGCTCGGCGCTGCCGGCTCGCGCTGTCGAGAACACCGCAGCCTGCTGCGAGGCCCGCGCCGAGGTTCGTGCCACCCGACGAGTCGATCGAGTTGACCGCGTCGACGAGCGCCTGGCGGTTGTTCCCCACCTGCACAGCGCCGCTCACCACGCGTGCCGAAGAGTCGAAGTCGACGACGCCAACCTCGTCATCGGCCAACGACGCCGTGATGTACGCCTCCCCTGCGGCAAGCCGTCGATCCTGAGGATCGTTTGAGGTCATGCTGCCCGACGAGTCGATGATTAGAGCTGTCGACACCTGTGATGACGGTGGCGCCGTGCCGTGAGTCGTGGAGTTGATCCACTGCCGGAACCGCGATACGGACGCCCAGCCGGTGAAGTTGGGATCGCCGTCATTGTCGCTGCTGTCGCCAATGTCGTCGAAGCCGCAGCCATCCCGGACGACCGTGCTGCACGCCCGAGGCAAATGGCTCGCCACACCCAGCTGTACCCAATGCCCCGCGGTCCAAAGCAGCACAGGGCCACCGGAATCTCCCTTACGTGGTCCGCCAGTGGTCACAATCCCGCGTCGGGCTTTCGTGCAGATCTGCACGTCCGCGATCGCCTGTTCGTCACTGTCCCAGCAATCGGCATCGCGCTTAACTTCGAGGTGGTCTATCTGCTGCAGACGATCGGGATACGGACCGCCCGTCCAGTAGTCCGCGGTACGGCCCCAGCCGATAGCGGTGAGCCGAGTGTCAACTGGCATCTCCCCGTAGGAGAGTCGAACTACTGGCACTCCGTACACAGGAGAATCGAGCCGGAGCAAGGCAACATCACCCGCAAAGTCCCCGGTATCATAGCGGGCGTAGAGCGGTGAGCCATCAGAGGCCGGATAGAAGACAGGTTCACCAACGGTACGGAGATCTGAGGCGTTCCACGAACCGTTCTCCTTGTCCTCCCCGACAACGACCCGCAGTTCTGCGCCTCTATACGGAACCGTCAGTCGATTGTTCGAGTCCGTATGGTAGACGCAATGCGCAGCAGTCAATATCCATGAGGCAGCTACCAGCGTTCCACCGCAGTTGTGAGCCCAGTCACCATCGGTGTCCTGCACTTGCAGTGACACCATCCACGGGAACTCGCTGATGTCCGCGTCCTGACCACCGTAGATCGCGCCTGCTGGCTGCGACCCGAGAGAAATCACAGCCGATAGCAACACTAGGACAACGCCTGTCGCCAAGAGCGACCGAGCATGGACTCGGGATGTCACCTGTGAAGTCGCCACGCCCGCCCCTCGCGCTATTGCAGAACGGCCAGACGGTAGTGCTCACGGCATTGCGTCGTCAAGCACGCACTCCACGACCGACCGGCTGACGCACTCTGAACCCGTCCGCCGCAAGGTGCTTCCCCCTCGAGGTACTGCTCGAGCACCAGAGGGCGCTGGCAGCGGCATGACTGGCGCCCAGGCCCTCCACCAGGATGACCGGCTTGAGGGTGCCCCCCTTCCGCCCAGAACGCCTCTTACGTAAGCGGCCCACGGGCCTCGCCGGTGGCCGACAACGTGGGCCGGCCCATCTCGGCCCACCAGCCATTGACCCGTCAAGTTCCTCGATGCGTCTCAGCCGAGGTCAATCACCCGTCCACTCCAGTCCGACAAACGGGTCGGTGACCGGGTCGGGTCCAGGCACCGGGCAGGCACAGGTCAACCGGTGGGGCCTGACGGGTCGAGTACTGCTCGAGGGCCAAACGGTGGCTGTAGCGGCATGGCTGTGTCGGACCCGAACGCTGTGCTAACTCCCCACGAACACGGGGATTCCGAGGAATCCCGCCGAGCGTCGATGCTCGGGATTGTCCTGGTAGTCGGCCTTGCGATGATCTCACCCCCAGTTCATACCGGGCCATG
>CAZVVS010000057.1:0-17079 GCA_964630585.1 uncultured Gordonia sp. | reverse complement strand
GCTGGCGCAGTTCGTCGAAGCCGTCGGCTCGTCCGGTGATGATCTTGTGGACGTAGCACTGGTGGCCGGTGTCGAAGATCACTGGATCCGACGGTGAGTCGAAGACGCGGTGGATGGCCAGCGTCAGTTCGACGACACCGAGATTGGGACCGAGGTGCCCGCCTGTCGCGGATACCTTGGCGACGAGGAATTGGCGGATCTCGTCGGCCAGCTGGTCCATCTCGTCCCTGGTCAGGCCGGTGAGGTCCGCCGGGGAGTGGATCGAATCCAACAAACTCATCGACGAGTCCTCCTGTCCAACTCGAGATCGCGGGCCGTGCGAATGGGACCAGTCTACGGACGTGGCGAATCGCGCAGGAGAAGTGCCATCGCCTCGACGTGGTGGGTCAGCGGAAAGGCGTCGAGGCCGCGGACCTCCGCGAGGCGATAGCCGGCGCCGACGGCGGTCGCGACATCGCGGGCGAAGGAAGCGGGGTCGCAACCGACGTGGACGATCGTGGCCGGACCGGCCGCCACGACCGCCTCGATGACCGCGCGTCCGGCACCGCTTCGCGGCGGGTCGAGGATGACGGCACCGGGCGCCGGCAGACCGTCGATCGCCGACGGGGTCACCGCCGACCGGCGCGTCCGGACGTGCTGGCCCGCGAAGACGGCGTCCGCCGCGCCCAGTGCGGCCGCATCGGTATCGACGACGCACACCTGTGCCGCACCCGCGTCCAACGCTGCACCGGCGAACACCCCGGCACCGCCGTACAGGTCCCACACCGCGGCGCCGTCCACATGGTCGGCCAACCAGTCCGCGGCGATGCCTGCGAACACCTCCGCGGCTCCGCGGTGGGCCTGCCAGAACGCCTCTACCGGCAGCTCCCAGGTGCGATTACCGACGCGGTAGCGCGCACTTCGACCGCCGACCAGCGTTCGCGGCGGGTGCTGTGCCGGGCGCACAGCCCGACGCCGCTGAGCGCTGGCCCGCCTGCCACTCCGACCGCCCCCACGGGTTTCGGTCGGTGTCGGCTCGGCGGCGATTTCGGCGAGATGGATTCCACCGAAGTCGTCGTGGACCGCGAGCACTTCCGATCCCGACTCCAGATCAGCGGTCGGCAGTGCCTCGAGAGCGTCGATGAGCGCTGGCTCCAGGGCACTGCAGCGTCGCGCCACGATCGCGTTGCTATGGACCGCGCGGAATCCGACCGCCCGATCGGCGTCGACGCCCAGGCGCGCACGGATGCGCCACCCATGTCCCGACTGCCCGCCGGGCAGCCCCTCGACGACGAGCCCTGCGGGCGGTTCTAGTCGTCCGATGCGCGTGAGCGCCTCGGCCAGAATCGTCGTCTTGGCCGCCCGGATGGCGTCAGCCGTGCCGAATGCCAGATCGCAGCAGCCCGCCCCCGCCGCCGCGGCCGGACACGACACCGGTGTCCGGTCGGGCGACGGCGTATCCACCGCCACCGTGGCCGCCCGCCAGAACGACGCGTGCGAGGTATCGGTGATCCGCACCCGCACCGTCTCGCCGGGCAGCGCGCCGGTGACGAACACGACGCGCCCGTCGACGCGGGCCACCCCGGCCCCACCGTGGGCCAGACCGGTGATCTCGCAGCGCAGTTCCCCGTGCGCGTCGGGTGGAGCCGGCACTAGGACCCCACGCCGCGGCGGGTCTCCCCCGGCGCGACGTAGTGGGGCGCGTCCTTCAGACGGTCCGACGATCGCAGCAGCCACGGCACCGAGGTCACCATCACACTCGGTTCGAACAACAATCTGCCTTTGAGGCGCAGCGCGGACTGGTTGTGCAGGATCTGCTCCCACCAGTGACCAACCACGTATTCGGGGATGAACACCGTGATGACGTCGCGTGGGTTGTCGCGGCGCACGCGGCGCACGTAGTCCAGGACCGGCCGCGTGATCTCGCGGTAGGGCGACGCGATGACCTTCAGGGGCACAGTGATGTCGCTGCTCTCCCACTCGGCGACCAGCTTGCGGGTATCGCGGTCGTCGACGTTGACGGTGATCGCCTCGAGCGTGTCCGGCCGCATGGCACGCGCGTACCGCACGGCCCGACGGGTCGCCAGGTGCAACGACGACACGAGCACGATCGAATGGGTGCGCGGGGGCAACACCTCGTCCTCGTCGACGGCCTCGTCCAACTCCTCCTGCACCGTCCGGTAATGGCGGTGGATCAGCTGCATCAACCCGTACAGGACGGCCATCGACACAACGGCGATCCACGCACCCGCGACGAACTTCGTGATGAGGACGACGACGAGGACCGTCGCCGTCATGACCAGGCCGATCGCGTTGACGACGCGCGAGCGCCGCATCCGCCCGCGGGCGGCAGGGTCTGATTCGACGCTCAGCAAGCGCGTCCAATGTCGGACCATCCCGGCCTGGCTGAGTGTGAACGACACGAACACGCCGACGATGTACAGCTGGATCAGTGCGGTGACCTCGGCCTGGAAGACCAGGATGAACACGATCGCGGCCAGCGCCAGGAACACGATTCCGTTGGAGAAGGCCAGTCGGTCGCCGCGGGTGTACAGCTGGCGCGGCAGGTAGCGGTCCTGCGCGAGCACCGAGCCGAGGACCGGGAACCCGTTGAAAGCAGTGTTGGCGGCCAACATCAAGATGAGGGCCGTGGCGATCGCCACCACGTAGAACGCCGGGGTGAATCCGCCGAAGACGGCGTGGGCGAGCTGGGCGATCATCGACCTCTGCCGGTAGCCCTGCGGCGTGCCGGTCAGCTCGGTGGCCGGATTGGCGACGTACTTGACCCCTGCTTCGCGGGCCAGCAGGACGAGCCCCATCAACAGCGTGATCGAGAAGGCGCCGAGCAGCAGCAGGGTCGTCGCCGCATTTCGGGACTTGGGCTTGCGGAACGCCGGCACCCCGTTGCTGATGGCCTCCACACCGGTCAGCGCGGCACAGCCCGACGAGAAGGCGCGTGCCAACAGGAACACCATTGCGAATCCGGCCCAATGCCCGGGTTCGGCGCGTACACCGAACTCAGCGGTCTCGGCGTGTACGCCGGAGCCGAAGAGCACACGCCCGAAACCCCATCCGAGCATCACCACGATGCTGACGATGAACAGGTAGGTCGGGATGGCCAGGAACGCGCCCGATTCCCGCAACCCGCGCAAGTTGACCGCGGCCAAGAGCACGATCGCCCCCACGGCGAACCACACCTTGTGGTGGTGCACCACGTCGACCGAGGATCCGACGTTCTCGATCGCCGAGGCGATCGAGACCGCGACGGTCAACACGTAATCGACGAGCAGAGCGCTGCCCACGACCAGGCCCGCGCGGGGCCCGAGGTTCACCGTCGCCACCTCGTAGTCACCACCGCCGGACGGGTAGGCGTGCACGTTCTGGCGGTAACTCGCCACCACCACGGCCAAGACCACCGCCACGGCGAGCGCCACCCACGGTGTGTAGGCGTACGCGGTGAGACCGGCGACGGACAGCACCAGGAAGATCTCCTGGGGGGCGTACGCGACCGACGACATCGCATCCGAGGCGAAGACCGGCAGCGCTATCCGCTTGGAGAGCAGCGTCTCGCCCAGACGGTCACTGCGGAAAGGCCGACCGACGAGCAGGCGCTTGAGCGCGACCGGCACCTGGGACAGGGAGGACACCACGCTCACACTAGGCCGATGAGTGTACGTTCATCAACGTGCGGATAGTCATCATGGGTTGTGGCCGCGTCGGGGCCTCCCTCGCCGAGGCGATGGCTCGCCGTGGGCACAGCATTTCGGTGATCGATCGCGACCCCGCGGCCTTTGCGCGGCTGGGGCCCGACTTCACCGGAACGACGACGGTGGGACTGGGTTTCGACCGAGATGTGTTGACCCGCGCGGGAATCGAGACGGCGGACGCCTTCGCCGCGGTGTCCTCGGGCGACAACTCCAACATCGTGGCCGCCCGCGTCGCCCGGGAAACCTTCGGCGTGGGGCGCGTCGTCGCCCGCATCTACGACGCCGGCCGCGCCGAGGTCTACGCACGGCTCGGCATTCCGACGGTGGCGACAGTGCCGTGGACCACCGAGCGCTTCGTCACCGAGCTCGACGACGACGGTGACGCGGTCGCCTGGCGCGACCCCAGCGGGAGCGTCGACCTCATCGACCTCGACATCGACGAATCGTGGATCGGGACGTCGGTGGCGCGGTTCGAGGAGGAGACCGGGTGCCACATCGTCTTCCTCAACCGTGTCGGTCGGGCCATTCTGCCCGAGGCACGGACCGCGCTGCAGGACGAGGACATCGTGTACGCCGCGGTGCGCTCCACCGACCGCACGGCCGTTCGCGCCGCTGCCGCCGCACCCCGACCGGCACACGACTGAGCACCGGAGGACCCACACCGTGAAAGTCGCCATCGCCGGAGCCGGCGCCGTCGGACGATCCATCGCCCGCGAACTGCTCGCCAACCGCCATGAGGTCACGCTGTTCGAGCGGGAGGCCCGCAACGTCGACCCCGACGCGGTTGTCGGCGCCGACTGGGTGACCGGCGACGCCTGCGAGCTGGCGAATCTCGAACGCGCCGACCTGCAGGACTACGACGTGATGATCGCGGCCACCGGCGACGACAAGGCCAACCTCGTCGTCGCCCTTCTCGCAAAGACGGAGTTCGCGGTGAACCGCGTCGTCGCCCGTGTGAACGACCCGCGCAACGAGTGGCTGTTCGGCGAGGACTGGGGCGTGGATACGGCGGTGTCCACGCCGCGGATCCTCGCCTCCCTCGTCGAAGAGGCCGTCAGCGTCGGCGACCTCGTCCGGTTGATGACGTTCCGTCAGGGCCAGTCGAATCTGGTCGAGATGACGCTGCCCGACAACACTCCCCTGGCCGGGCGGCCGGTGCGCAAGCTGACGCTGCCGCGCGACGCCGCACTGGTGGCCATCCTGCGTGGGAACCGCGTGATCGCACCGCAGCCCGACGACTCGGTGGAGGGCGGCGACGAACTGGTCTTCGTCGCACCCGAGGACGTCGAAGGTGACCTCAAGGCGGCAATGCACCTGGAGTGAGCCGGCCTCACTCCGCCGCGTGCTCTTGTTCGTCCTCCGTGGCAGGCTCTTCCAGCGCCTCTTCGGACTTCTCGGCGCGGCGCACCAGCAGGATGGTCGCGAACACCGCCGCGATCGTCAGCGGCCAGCCCATGCCGATACGCGTCGCGGCGAGCAGACCGGTGTGCCCGGTGTCGTAGAGGTGCGACTGCACCAGGTAGCGGGCGATGAAGACCGCAGCCCACACCGCGGTCGCCAGGTCGTAGGCGATCAGCGTCGGCCGGTGCGCACGCCACTGCGTGCCGGCGCCGTTGACGAGGTTCCACACGACACCGATCAGGGGCCACCGGACGATGATCGAGACGACGAGCACGGCCGAGTAGACGAGCATCGTCCAGATGCCGAACAGGAAGTAACCCTTCGCGTCGCCGGTGCGGTGCGCGATGAACGCGCAGATCGCCACCCCGATGAAGCCCGATAGCGCCGGGCTGAGGTCCTCTCGGCGCACCAACCGATACACGAGGATCGCCGTCGCCGTGGCAAGCGCGGCGATGATTGCCCCGCGCAGGCCGAACCAGGCGTTGGCGGGGACGAAGACGAGAATGGGAAGCGACGAATAGACCAGGCCGGACACGCCGCCCATCTGCTCGAGCAGCGTGCGGGTCGGCGCCTCGTCGGGAGAGTCGTCGGCGTCGTCGCCGATTGCCGCACCGTCCCCGATCCGCGGCTCAGTCACCGGCAAGCTCGTAGTAGGGGTTGAAGATCATCTTGGCGCCGTCGTGCTCGGCCACCCGGCCGCTGACCCACAGCTTGCGCCCGGGTTCGATGCCGGGGATCCGGTTGCGCCCCAACCATTTCAACGTGACGGTGTCGGTGCCGTCGAAGAACTCCGCGACCACACCGGCTTTGGCGTTGGCCGAACACGTCTGCACCGAGCGGAGTTCGCCGAAGATGCGGACCCGCTCGCCTCGCGAGCATTCCGACGCGCATTGCGCGCCGTGGGAGCGAGACTCGTCGGCGATCTCCGCCGCATCGGCGACTTCGAGGTCCTCGACGAGCCTGCGCGTCATCCGCCGCAGATAGCCCGCTGTGGCCATCACACCCCCTGGGCGAGAGAATTCCTTACGTTTGCGTTGCCCAGGGTAAACCTTGCGGGAGGATCACGTCATGCCCAGTCCGTTGGTCGCGATGGCCGGCACCGGCTCCGACGCCGACTACGTCGTGCGGGCGTTCGAATCCGCCGCCCACCGGGCCGGGCGCGAGCTCGTGGCTTTGCAGCCGGGTGCCGACCTCGTCGACGACTACGTCCGCGCCCTGGACGCCGCCGCCGTCGAGTACGGCCCGATCCTCGTGGGCGGGGTGTCCATCGGCGCCAGCATCGCCACCGCGTGGGCCACTCGTGCCGGCCCGGAGCGCTGCGTGGGCGTGTGGGCGGCGCTGCCCCCGTGGTCGGGGTCGCCGGCGGGCAGTCCTGCAGCAGCTTCGGCCAGCGCCACCGCCGACGCGATGGAGCGTGACGGACTCTCGACCACCATCGAGACCATGGCAGCTGGCAGCCCACGATGGCTGGCCGACGAGCTGACCCGCTCGTGGACCGCCCTGTACCCCGGTGTCATCGGGCAATTGCGCGCCGCCGCCGGCTTGGTCGGGCCCGACCCCTCACTACTGGCTGGGCTGGCCGTGCCGCTGGCGGTCGTCGTCAGTGACGACGACCCGATCCACCCGGCCGCGGTGGGCCTGCAGTGGGCGGCGGCCGCCCCCCGAGCCGCGGTGCGGCGGACCACCCTTGATCAATGGGGCCACGAGCCCGCAGTGTTGGGCCGGTTGGCCGCGCAAGCCTGGGCTGACGCCGTCGCGCGCTGAGTGTGGCCCGCTACCAGCGCCGCGTCCGGTTGCGCAGCCGCTGCATCGCGGTGCCCCGCGACACACCCGACGACGAGCGGCCCGAGGGGTTCGCCTCCTGCCCGGTTTCGGCCTCCTCGGCCTCCGGCGCGGTTTCATCGCCGACATCGGCGGGCAGGTCATCAATCGAGAGCTGACCGTCGTCGACCATCTGCTGCTGGGCCACGCGCACCTGCTGGGCGAGGATCGACGGCAGGATGAGCGGCAGCGGCTCGCGCGGCGGATAGGGGTCGGCTCCGCGACGGACGACCGATTCGGCGAGGACCGCGCGCGCCAACTGCGCGAGCTGGTCCGTCGTCTCCGGCGGCCCACTGGCCACGCAGCGGACCATCCAGCGCGGTCCGTCGACCCCGATGAAGCGGTGTGTCTCGTCGCCGGGGACTTCGGCGACGAGTTCGCGACCCCAATGCCCGAACTCGGTGCGCGTGGACGCGCCTTCGGCCCGCACGGACTCGGCCAGTTCGCGCACGACCTCGCGCCACTGGCCCGGTGACCTCGGCGCCGCGTAGGCAGCCACGCTCACGCGCCCGACCGGGGTGAGCAGGTAGACCGCCTCCGGCTCGTGCTCGACCGACATCTCCACGCTGACCTGGCCGCCCTCGACGACCGGGACCAGGACCGACCCCAGGTCCAGGTGCGAATTGGCCAGTTCTTCGGAGGTGGTCGCCAATTCCGCAATGTCGTAGGGGCCGCTCGCTTCGCCGACCCGCGCCGTCGCCGTCATCTCGTCAATCCTTCCGATACCGGCCTAGAGGGCCGCGTGTCCGCCGCTCGATCCGTATCCACCGGCCCCGCGGCTCGTGTCATCGAGCTCGTCCACTTCGCACAGGTCGGGCAGTTCGACGCGCTGGACGACCAGTTGCGCGATCCGATCGCCCCGTTTGATGACGATCGGCTCATCCGGATCAAGATTGATCAAGCACACCTTGATCTCGCCGCGATAGCCCGCATCGATCGTGCCCGGCGTGTTGACGATCGACAGGCCGGCGCGCGCGGCCAGTCCAGAGCGCGGGTGGATAAGGCCGACGGTGCCGTGCGGCAGTGCTATTGCGATCCCGGTCCCGACCAGCTGGCGACGCCCGGGGGCCAATTCGGCGTCGGTCGTCGAGTACAGGTCGACGCCGGCGTCACCGGGGTGTGCACGGACGGGCAGCGGCAAGTCCTTGTCGAGGCGCTTGACGCGCAGCGGGACGGAGGTCGCGGGTGAGGCGATTCGATCGGGCACAACCGCAGACTACGCTGAGCGGCGTGACTAATGACGCCCAGACTCTTCGATACGACGAACGGCTGTGGGTGCCCCTCTGGTGGTGGGGTGCGGCTGCCGTCGTCACCGTGGTCCTCGGCTACGAGATCCGACTCGGTGCGCACCGCGCGGCTTGGAGCTGGTGGGCGTTCCCGGTCGTCGCCCTCGTCTTCGCCGCCCTGTTGGTGTCGATGGGCCGTCACCGCGTGCGCGTCGGCGCCGACGGTGAACTACTCGTCGGCGGGGCTCGCCTGCCCCGCTCGGTCGTCGGTCGGGGCGCCTCGGTCCCGGCGAGCGCGAAGAGCGCGGCCATGGGCCGCCAACTCGACCCGGCCGCGTTCCTGGTCCACCGCAGCTGGGTCGCTTCGATGGTCCTGCTCGTCCTCGACGACCCCGACGACCCCACGCCGTATTGGCTGGTGTCCACGCGCCATCCGGACAAGGTGCTGGCCGCGATGGGCATCGCCGACGCCCGTCTCGACGGCAGCCCGGAGTCCCCCGTCCACGTCCAACCGCAGGGGCGCGGCATCCTGGGCGCGGTGGCCGCCGCAACGTTCCCGCCGCTTCTGTGGCTGATGTTCCGCGTCCCGCCCGAGTCCATCCACGGCCTGGTGTCGCGGTTCATCCGGCTGGTCGGCACCATCCCCGGGCTCGGCCGGCTCACCGGTCGGGTACTCGTCGTCGACGACCCGATCCTGCGCCAGGAGGTGCTGGGTACGACCTTCCCCGGTCCGATGGGCCTGGCCGCCGGATTCGACAAGAGCGCCGCGGCGGCACGCTCGTGGGGACCGCTGGGCTTCGGTTACGCCGAGGTGGGGACGATCACCGGCCAGGCCCAACCCGGCAACCCCAAGCCGCGCCTGTTCCGACTGCCCGCCGACCGGGCCCTGGTGAACCGGATGGGGTTCAACAACCCCGGCGCCGACGCGGCCGCCGCACGTCTGGCCCGTGCTCGCCGCTCGCCGCGCGCCCACTCGGTGCCGATCGGGGCCAATATCGGCAAGACCAAGGTCGTCGACCTGGCGCAGGCCGCCGACGACTACACCCACAGCGCCGCGACACTGGGCCCCCTGGCCGACTTCGTCGTCGTCAACGTCAGCTCCCCCAACACCCCGGGCCTGCGCGATCTGCAGGCGGTCGAGGCGCTGGCGCCGATCCTGGCGGCGGTGCGCGCCGCCACCGACCGCCCGGTGCTGGTGAAGATCGCCCCCGATCTCGCCGACGACGACGTCGATGCCGTCGCCGACCTGGCCGTCGAGGCGGGTCTGGCCGGCATCGTGGCCACCAACACGACCATTGCGCGCGATGGCCTGCAATCGTCAGCCGCCCAGGTGGCCGAGGCCGGGGCGGGTGGCCTATCCGGGCCACCTCTCGCGGACCGATCCCTTGAGGTGCTGGCGCGCCTGCACGCACGCGTCGGCGACCGCTTGGTACTGGTCAGCGCTGGCGGCATCGAGAACGCCGACGACGCCTGGGCGCGCATCCGTGCCGGCGCCACCCTGCTACAGGGTTACACCGGTTTCATCTACAGCGGTCCGCTGTATGCGAACCGCATCCACGCGGGTCTGGCGGCCCGGGTGCGCGGCGCCGGCTTCGCGTCGATCGCCGACGCCGTCGGCACTGCTGTGCGCAACACCCGGTCCTGACCGACGCGACTCCGGGCTATCCCGCGGCGGGCTCCTCGTAGGTGCCCACGATCACCGCACGGGCGATGGCATGTCCGAACAAGTTGAACCCCAGATAGGCGGGAGTGGCGCCTTCCGGCAGGCCCAGCGACTCCACGTCGAGTGCGTGCACCGCGATGAAGTACCGGTGCGGGCCGTGCCCGGCAGGCGGGGCGGCACCGACGAAACGGCGGCCCGACGCGTCATTGGCGAGGGTCACCGCGCCAGCTGGCAGCGAACCCGGCTCACCGTCGCCGACCCCGGTGGCCAGTGAGGTCACCGCCGCCGGGATGTCGGCGACCGCCCAATGCCAGAAGCCCGATGCGGTAGGCGCGTCGGGGTCGTACACGGTGACGGCGAAGCTGCGTGCTTCTTCCGGGAAGCCCGACCAGCTCAGCTGCGGCGACGCATCCTCACCGCCCGCGCCCATGATGCCGCTGACCTGCGGCTTGGCCAACGGGGCGCCGTCGGTGACGTCGGTCGACGTCAGCGTGAACCCGGGCAGCACGGGTAGCGCGGCGTACGGGTCGTAGGTGCGGGTGGAATCGGACATGGGGCGATCACCTCTCGATGGGTTCAGCTGTGCAGGAGGAAATGCTCGAAAACCTTGGTACCGAACAACACTGAGTCGACGGGTACCCGTTCGTCAACCCCGTGGAACAGCGCGGAGAAGTCGAGGTCGCGCGGCAGCTGCAACGGGGAGAATCCGAAGCACCGGATGCCCAGCTTGGCGAACGCCTTGGCATCTGTGGCTCCCGACAGCATGTATGGCACGGTGCGCCCGTCGGGGTCGTGGGCCAGGATCGCCGCGTTCATGGCGTCGACGAGGCGCCCGTCGAAAGTCGTCTCATACGGCTCCAAGCGGGTGATCCACTCCCGCTCGACGTTCGGACCCAGCAGGGAGTCGATCTCCGCCTCGAAGGCCGCCTGTCGGCCCGGAAGTACGCGGCAGTCGACGACCGCCTCCGCGTGCTGCGGGATCACGTTGGCCTTGTACCCGGCGCTCAGCATCGTCGGATTGGCCGTGTCGCGCAGCGTCGCACCGATGACGCGCGCGAACCCGCCGATCTTGTGGAGTGCTGTCTCCAAGTCGGGGGTGTCGACGCCCAGGTCCAGGCCGGTCTCCTGCGACACTGCGGCCAGGAACTCGCGCACCGCGTCGGTGAGGACCAGCGGGAACTGGTGGGCCCCGATCCGGGCGACGGTCTCCGCCAGTGCGGTGACCGCATTGTCCTCGTGCAGGAAGGAGCCGTGCCCGGCGATACCGGTGGCACGCAGCCGCATCCACGAAACGCCCTTCTCGGCCGTCTCCACGAGGTACAGGCGCTTGTCGCTCCCATCGGGCCGGTCGACGGTCAGGGAGAAGCCGCCGACCTCACCAACGGCCTCGGTGACCCCGTCGAACAACTCTGGGCGATTCTCCACCAGCCAGTGCGATCCCCAGGTCCCGCCGGCCTCCTCGTCGGCGAGGAAGGCGAAGACGAGGTCGCGCGGCGGAACCGTGCCCTCCCGCCCGAATTGGCGGGCCAGCGCCAGCGTCATCCCGGCGGTGTCCTTCATGTCGACGGCGCCGCGCCCCCAGATGTAGCCGTCGGCGATCGCACCGGAGAACGGGTGCACCGACCAATCGGCCGCCTCGGCGGGCACGACGTCGAGGTGGCTGTGTACAAGGAGAGCCCCCGACGTGCTCGCCGGATCGCCCGGCAGCCGCGCGAAAACATTGCCCCGGCCCGGCTGACCGGACTCGACGTAGGTCGTCTCATATCCGGCTTCGGCGAGCTGCTCGGCGACCCACTGGGCGCACTGCGCCTCCCCCTTCGTGGTCTCCGGCTCGCCGGTGTTCGAGGTGTCGAAACGGATCAATTCGGCAATCAGGTCGACGACTTCGTCGAGGGCGCGGGGGTTGTTCACGCCTCCATTATGCGAATTTGGGTAAACCCCGCGTCCTCGGTTAGGGTTATCCGGCACTCGTCCGAGTGGCGGAATGGCAGACGCGCTAGCTTGAGGTGCTAGTGCCCTATTAACGGGCGTGGGGGTTCAAGTCCCCCCTCGGACACCGCGGGACCCCGACCACCTGGTCGGGGTCTTTTCATTCACCGCTCGGCCGGTGCGGCATCATGCTGCCGCCGCCGGGCGACACCCTCGACCGCGCGGATGACCATCTCGCGCCGGCCCTCTATCGCCCGGCCCAACTCGTTCCGCAGACCCGGATCGCGAGCCGTGATCGCGTCGACGGCGGCTTGCGGCACTTCGAAGACCGTCACCTCGGAGAGCGCGCGCGCATCGGTGTCGGCGGGCTCCCGAGTCAAAGTCGACTGGCCCAGATAGTCCCCGCCCTCGATCTCGGGAAGCGCGACGATCTCGCCCTGGGCACCCGTTGCCGTGACGCGCACAGTTCCGCGGAGTAGGAACAGCATCGCCGACGGAACCACTCCTGCGCGCTGCAGGACCTCCCCGGCGCCGTAGCGCTGCAGGCGCCCGTCACCGAGACAGTCGCGGGCGCCGGCGGACAGGTGCAGCACACGGGCGACTTGGCCGGTGGCGCGCGCGACCGCCTCCGGCGACGGCTCGTCGCCGACCTCGTCGAACCGAACGCCGGCCCGGCGAGCCGCATACCAGGACCAGCGCAAGAAGGTTGTCCGCGCTGCGGAATCGTCGGCCGGACCGCGCAGCGGGATGGTCGTCGAGTACTCCCCCGGTCCGGTCATCACCGTTGTCGGCGCGGCCCCCGCCCGCAACTGGGGAAGGTCCGCCGCGGTGGCCGACAGCATGGCGCACACGACGTCGGGCGGGTCGTCGCCGGCGAAGGACGTCGTCACCGAGATGCTGTGCCTCTCTTGCGGGCGGCTGAGGTTGACGAACGTCGACTCGGCCAGCGACGAGTTCGGCATGATCTGCAGCCCGGCGCTCGTCTCCAGGTGGGTCGCGCGCCAGTTGACCTCGACCACCCGCCCGCGCGCCGATCCGGTTTCCAGCCAGTCGCCGAGGCGGAACGGCTGCTCGAACAGCAGCAGGAGCCCGGAGATGATCTGCCCGGCGGCGTTCTGCAATGCGAGACCGATCACGATCGACGTCACGCCCAGGGCGGTGAACAGTCCACCGATGTTCGCGCCCCACACATAAGAGGCGATGAGTCCGACGCCGACGACGATCAGCGCAAACCGCGCGACGTCGACGAAGATGGACGGGATCCGCTTGCGCCAACTGTCTTCCGGCGCACCGGCGAACAGCGTTCGCCGCAGCCCGAACAGGACGAGCAGCAGTGCCACCAGACCGACGACGGACGCGAGAATCCGGACCCCGGTAGCCTCCACCGACACGTCCGACGCCTTGACCAACAGGAGCAGCAGCGCAATCCCGGGGACCAGTAAATCGCGGATCATCCGCACCGGCGAGGCGAACGGCGAGTCCCGCCGTTGGAGGGTATTCAGCACCTCAGTCAGGACGATGAGCACGAGCGGGAGCCCGATCGCCACTGCGAGCGCCCAATAGAACCAGTCGGATCCGGTGATCGCCGTCATTGCGCACCCTCCCGCAAGCGCCACACCCCGGTGGAGGTGCCGCTGGCATCCACCGACCCCGCGGGCTCGAATTCCTCGGACTCGCCCAGCGAGTGGCGCACTCGGTCGGTCACGTAAACACCGGGCGAACGACCGCCGTGTCCGGCCGATTGCGCGAGATTCACCGCTGCGCCCCACATGTCGAAGGCCAGCGCGGTACGCCCGACGATCCCGCTGGTCACGGTGCCGGTGTCGATTCCGACCCGCACCCCGATATGCACCGACGAATCGGCGCCCAACCGCGCGGTGATCTCTTCCATCTCGATCGCGAAGTCGACGGTGCGCCGGGCGTTGTCGAGCCGCGGAATCGTCAGCCCGCAACTGGCCAGGTACCCGTTGCGCATGGTGCGGACCTTCTCCACCCCCAAGCGTTCGGCCGCCCCGTCAAACTCGCGCACCAGTTGGTTGAGAAACTCCATCGCCGGCTGGGAGCCCATTTCGGTGACCAGATCGTCGAGCCCGTCGAACTCGGCGAAGAGCACCGTCACGTCGTCGTGTTCGGAGTAGATGGTCGATTCCCCGGCACGATAGCGCTCTGCCACCGTCCCGGGCATCATCTGGAGCAACAGGCGGTCGTTCTCGGCCCGCTGCTCCTGGAGCAGCTGTTCCTTGACCTCCAGGGTGCGGCTCATGTCGTTGAAGGCGGTGGCCAAATCGCCGAACTCGTCGTTGGAGGCGATGTCGACCGTGGTCCCCAACTCCCCAGCTGCGACCTTGCGCGTGCCCTCCTCGAGTTCACGCACCGGCCGCACGAGGTACCGTGCGAGGAACAGGGAGGCCAGACAGACGAGGAAGATCAGCGCGACGGCCGAGAGGACGACCCGACGGGTGAATGTCGTGACGGGCGCAAACGCCTCTGCGGTGTCGATCTTCGCGATCACCGTCCATTCGAGGTCCCGCAGGTTGATCGGAGTGTAGGCCTGCAACGAGGTCTTTCCGAGGTAGTCCTCGGCGGTCAGCGTTCCCGGTTTGCCCCCGACCAGCTGCGCCCCGGCCGGCCCGACCGGCTGCACCAAGATCGTCGATTTCAGGCGTACGGCCCGCTGCGCCACCGGCAGGGGCGTCCCCGCGGCGACCACCTCCGACTCGTAGCGCTTGGGGTCCTCGATCAGGACCCGCGAATTCGACCGCATCACCTGGTCGGAGCCGACCACGATGGTCTCGCCAGTCCGGCCGAGTCCGTACTAGGACCACGCGTTGCCGAAGTTCATGATCCGATCGATCTCGGCCGCCGGGAACCGAATCGCGATGGCACCCACCGGACGCTCCTTCGGCCCAATGCGTGCCACGAACCATGCCACCGACCGCCCGGCGGGAAGGTAGTACTCGAAATCGGAGACCGAGACATGGTCGGTCCAGGTAGAAGCGAGCGCATCGGTGAACGCCGAATCCAGCAGGCCGCCCGACGACGGCCCGGTGAGAATGTTGGTCCCCAGTTCCACGCCCTTGTCGACCGTGTAGACGACATCACCGCGCGGATCGATCAACAACAGGTCGTCATAGACGTTGCGCCGCACGATGCCCGTGAAGAACGAGTCGAAGCGGGCCTGCGCGGCCGCCCACTGCCCTGTCGTCGGCCCCGGTCCCGAAGTGGTCATCCCATCCGGGCTCAAGAACGACTCCTGCAGAGTGAGGGCGGCGCGCCCGCGCGGCACAAGCGCGTCGAGGTCCGGCTCGGTTCCGGTATCGGTGCGACGATCACCCAGGCGCTTCTGATAAGACGCGGCCAACGCGGCGCGGCGGTCAGGCGCCAGCGGCGGACCGGCGTTCAACTCGTCGAAACCCCTCGAGAACTCCTCGGTGGCGTCGCGCGCCGACGCACCGGCCGCGTAGTTGAGGATGGACATCGTCATCAGGTTCATTGAGATGGTCAGCTGCCGCGCCTGGAGGTCGCGAGTCTCCTCGAGTCGCTTGACCACGGATGTGCGCAGCGACTCCTCGCCCGACTGATGGCCGATGACCCCCACCACGATCACCGACATAATGCTGGTGACCAGCAACATCAGCAGCACTTTGGTCTGAATACTCAGCCGTTTCAGCAATTCCCCAGCTTTCCGCGAAGCGTGCGCCATGTGCTTTGGACAATCGGTCAATTCCGGACGAAAGTATCGCAGGACGCCGGCGCGACAAGAGGTTTCGGGTGATTGTCCGGCGCTATCGTCGGTCCATGTCCACCCGGCTGTTCCGCGACTGCGACACCGGCATCGACGATCCGCTGGCACTGCTGTACCTGCACCTGAGCGCGCCGCGATTGGATCGCCCTCCTCAATCGACGCCTGAATCTCGGGTCAATTCGCGCTCTTGAACGGCAGCCGTCACAGCTCTGTGCTACGTTTCGCCGACACTGTGACTCGCGTCATCATCCGGGGCGGCAATTCTTCGTCGCAGTGGTCCTACTAACTAGGGAGCTTCTCGATGAGCATGGAATTGCCCGCTGGCACCGCTGCGGCGGTGCCAGCAGTGAACAGAAGGGGGGGAGGACTTCGCGTTCTAGTCGCTTTGGCGACGTTGATCGCGCTCCTATTCGTCTCCGCCTGCGGTCCCGACAAGAGCGATAGCAGTTCCGGTTCGGAGGCGCCATCGCAGGGTGAGGTATTCCTGACCCCGGCCGGGGCACCGGGGCCGGATCCGTTCAGCGCCGCACCATTGGCACCACAACCGAATCCGGCCGTGGCACAGCCGGTGACCGAGCCCGGCGCGCGGGTCGACGTCCCCAAGCCCCCGCCGGCCACAGCCGCCCCCGCCGGCGGCCCCGGCCTCTACGGCGGCACCAATGACAACAGCCTGAACAATCCACAAGGTGTCATCGACTTCTTGGCCGCCAATCCGGACAAGGCCAAGGCCTGGGTGGATGCGCTCAACAAGGATCCCGAACTCCTCGTTCCCGGAGGCCTTCCGCTGACGGTGGAGAAAATTCCCGCCTACATCAATTCGTTGGTGGGGGTGATCCTGATGACCGACACGCGCGTGACGAATCACGGGTTCGTGAACGGCGTGGCCAATCCGTTCCAGGCGGTCCTGCAGAAGGGGACCGCGGTCCTCGTCGACGCGAAGGGCGTGCCACGCGTCCGCGGCTTCTGCGGAAATCCGCTCATCCGCCCGAAGGCCGTTAGCTCGAAGGTCGTGTACAAGGGAAACCGGTGGGCGGACTTCAACCTCACCAAAATCACGGTCATCCAGCAATCCACCGTGATCATGAGGTCACTCCAAGTCGTCAACATCCTGACCATCAACAACAGGGTCAGTAACCGGGTGTACATCAATATGCCGTGCTTCTACCAGTTGATCACCATCTGGTTCCCGCCGCCCATGTTCCCCGGACAACGACGGGTTCCGCCGCCGACGGGCCGTACCTACGTCCCGCCGCCGCAGTACCGGACACCGCCGCCGCAGCAGCAACAGCCACCGCGCGACGGTGGGGAGACCTACCGGGGCGACGAAGACGAGCAACAACAACCGCCAGCGGAGCAACAACAACCGCCGGCTGAGCAACAACAACCGCCAGCGGAGCAACAACAACCGCCAGCTGAGCAACAACAACCGCCGGCTGAGCAACATCACCCACCGGCGAAGAGGCCCGACGTTCCCGCCGGGTAATCGGTAACTGACCTCGCGCGCCCTGATTGTGATCGCGCTCCGCCGATTGGCGGTGCCCGATCACATTCGGGGCGCGCGGGTCGACGTCCCCAAGCCCCCGCCGGCCACAGCCGCCCCCGCCGGCG
>CAZVVS010000056.1:0-17081 GCA_964630585.1 uncultured Gordonia sp. | reverse complement strand
CGACGCGACCTCTCCCAGGCCGAACCTCTGCTCTACCCCCGACGCGACGCCAGACGAGCAGAAGCCGCGCTCGGTGAGCGCCTCGCACGAGCCGGCTACTCGGTCAAGGGCGCCCATTAGACCTCCCCCGATCTGCCGACGGTTGTGCGCGTCATGCCGTCTCTCGTCCTGACGCGCAGCGACAGGAGGAGTCTGACCACGAGGCGCCACATACGCCGCACGGCTGGTAGTAGAGGAACTCGTCCACCTGCAGGGTCGTGGCCTTCCGGAGCCGGGTATCGAAGCGATCTCTGTGGTGGGTGTAGAGGACCTCACCGGGGACGAGGGACTCGTCCGGCCGGTCGGCGACGTTCGCCCGCATGGTGAGCGAGCCAATCTCATGGGTCACGACCTGATCCGGGACCGGCATCTTGTCCGACCCGTCCCCACCACCCTTGGCGGGGAGGCTGATGCTGAACTCGAGGTTGTGGATCCAGGCGTCGGCCTCGTCGCGTGCCTCCGAGGAGGTGGCGTGCGCGTGGACGATCAGGTCGTCGTCGATCTCGATGTCCAGCGCCAGGCGTTCTCTGAAGAGTTCGGCCTTGGCGTCGACCGAGACGACCAGGCTGGCGAGCGGTGCACGGGGATCGCTGGTCTGCGGCGATGGGCTCGGGTCAACTGGTGTGCACAACTCGAACTTCGCCATACCGTCGCTGGGGTCGGTGCAGTAAAGGCTGAAGGTGCGACTCATCACCTCCTTCTCTGCGGGCATCTCCGTGTTCGCGCGGATGAGCGGCAAGTAAGAGCCCCGAGCCATGTGCAGCTCGAGTGGCTTGGCCAGCCGCAACCGCTGGCGGTCATAGGCGATCCACGCGGCGCCCTGCGAGACCAGCGTGGCGCTGTTCTCGGGGACCTCGACCCGCTCGGCGCCGAACAGCTCGTGCAATCGGCCGCGGATCGCCGGCATGGCCGCCATCCCTCCCACGACCAGGCAGGTCGTGACCTGTGCTCGTCCGATGCCGGCGCTATCGAGCAGCGATTCGACCTCGCGGATCCCTGCGGCGACGATCGGCCGCGTGATCTCCTCGAGTTCCTCTCGGGTGAGGAGGTAGTCGAGGGTCAGTTCCGGCACTCGGTAGAAGTCGGGCTGGTAGAAGGTGACCGACGAGCGATCCGACAGGGCGATCTTGTTCCGCTCGCTCTGGTGGAGCAGGCGAAGCTGTGCTTCTGGATGGATCTCCGCGTCCTCGCCGAGCGAGTTCCTCTCGGCGAATCGCTTGATGACCTCGTTGCGGATGGCCTCGTCGAACCGGTCCCCGCCGACGTGCTCACTGCCGCCGTTGCGAAGCTGCAGGACCTTGTTGCCTTCGAGCCGGCAGAGCGTGAGGTCGAGGGTGCCGCCGCCCCAGTCCACGACCAGGACGTTGCGACGGTTGAGCCTGCGCACCGCCTCGTCGGGATCGGCCTGCCCGCGCACGTAGCCGTACAGGGCGGCCAGCGGCTCGTGCACGAACTGGACGATGCCGATGTCGGCACGCCGGAAGGCGTCCCGTAGTGCACGGCGGCGAGGGCCGTCCATCGTCACGGGAATCGTCACGACCGCCTGCTCGACACCTTCGAGCAGGTCGTCTCGCCTGCCCCGGAGGGCCTCGTCTTTCACGTGCCTGACCACGTCGTGGACGATGTCAACTGGACTGCGTTCGACCCCGCCGACGCTGACGACCTCGTCCCCGAGGAGAACCTTGGGTGAGCGGACGGTGTTGCCGACCACCCCGAGCCCCGCCGTGTCAAGGGCCTCCTTGGCCTCGCGTCCGACGGTCACCCGCTCGCCTTCGTAGCGGACCACCGAGGGAAACGCCCGGCCTGTGTCGTCGAATACGTCGATCACCCGGTCCCGGCTCACCACGGAGATCAGGCTGTTCGTGGTGCCGAAGTCGAACCCGACTGGCATCAGTGATCCTCGCCTTCGTTGAGATCCGCCAAGGCCTTCTTCATGTCGTCAAGCACCCGTTCGAGGAACTCCTCGGTCACAGCGGGACGGTCGTTGCGCACGGCGTGGAGCGCGCCGACCAGCAACTCGTTCTGTGCCGTCAACATCCGCACCGTTCTGGCTCGAAGGTGCTCGTAGTCGTCGACGTGGTGGGCGCGATCGTGCTTGCGGTGCTCGCGCTCCTCGGCGAGCGCGGCGCTGAGTGCGACAACGTCCTCCCGTCGGGCGGCCAGTTCCTGGTTGAGCCGGTCGAGCTGCTCGGTCGCCGCATCGAGCTCGGCCAAGGCGTCGTGCATCCGCCGGTGCGCATCCTCAGCGTTCGAGGCGTGGGTCCGGGCCTGCCGCTCGGCTTCTCTGACCTTGCGGTCGAAGATCTCGGCGACGACTCCGAGGACGTCAGGAGAGCGGCTTCCCGCCAAGAGCGAGTTCTCGGTGTCACCGCGTATGTGACGGCGCTCTTCCCGCCAGAGGTGCTGGTCGAGGCACGCGGCGAGTTCGGCGGGCTTCCAGTGACGGTTGATGGCAAGGAACAACGCCAGGGCATTCACGACGTTGAGCCGGAGGCGATGCCGTTCGCTCGCCTTGAGCTCCTCGCCTTCCATGCTCAGATCGGCGGGCTTGAGCCGAGCGGCGATGCGCAAGACCCGCTCGAACAGCAGGTCGCGGTCGAGTGCGCCCCCGTTGAGCGCCACGCGGACATCGGGGTCTCGGAACACCGGGTGGGCCTGCATGGCCATACCGACCAGCGCCACGAGTTGGCGTTCGAGCGGTTGGGCGACCTCAACGCCCGCGATCGCCACGAGGAGCCTGGGGGGCACCGCCAGCAGAGGATCACGAACTGCCTCCTCTAGAACGAGGGCACGGTGGCTGGCGTCGACCTCAGGGCCGCGGGACAGGATCGAGAACACGGCGGCCGGCACCGTGAGCTTCTTGCCGGCCTGCGCGTAGGCGTACCGGATCAACTGCGTGATGGTCGTGACGTCCCCGGCCTTCTCGGGAACCAGGGAATCCGGATCAGATGGGACAGCCGGTGGATCGTCGATCGACTCGCCTGCACCGACCTCCTCGGGCTCGGCTGGGTCGGTCGTGGTCGGATCGCGTTGAGGCTCGGTCACTGCACTGCCTCGGCGCGTTGCTCGAACCGGGTAGCCCACGGCTCGGTGATGCGATTGTGCCGCAGGGTACGGACGTGAGGATCGGCGAGTTCCAGTCTCCCGCTGATGAGGTAGTGCTCGGCGAGAAGGACTCGGATCTTCAGTTGGTCGGCGGGGGCCTGGTTCATCAGCGCGGTCTCCATCTCCTGGGCAGCTCGTTGCGCCGACGCGTCCAGAGGTATGCAGCACCACTCGAGCACCTGTTCGGTCTTGGCGTCGCTGAGTGCGTAGTCGATGCTCGACCGATCGTCCTCGACAGCAGGGAGCAGAACCGGATCACCACCGGCAAGCAGCATGGCGAGCCGGCGCGACGCCGTGGCCACTCGCGGACTGCGGGTCCGGATCTGGGCCTCCTCGAAGTGGTTGTACTGGAAGGCGACCAGCCCACAGATGGCTTCCGCCGGCGGCCGTTCGATGTGGCGGAGGCTCCCGACTGCGTCGTCGAACCTCGCCATGTACCTGGGTCGTCCCTGGTCGTCTGCTCCGAGCAGTCCGGACTCTGGCGAGCCCTCCCGTCCCAACACCCCGTACAGGTAGTTGGCCACACCGCCCCGATACCGCCCCGCAGAGGCGTATCGCGCCGTCGCGGACAGGAACGCCTCGATGACCGCGATCGTGAGGCTCCGACCGGTGACCATGTCCGCGAGCTTGTCGTCGATGGCCTCCAGCTCCACCTTCTCGGCGACTTCGAAGGAGAACTCGAAGTCCTGCTGGGTCCGGTCTCCGACCAGTCGCACTTCCACCACCCCAGCGGAGGTGGCGGCGAGCAGCGCCTTGGCATCGGCCACCGTCATGGCCGTGCGGTTGACCATGATCGACCCGCAGTTGTGGAACGCCCAGTCGTCGGGCGACGTGGGCTCGATCACCGCCAAGCGGGAGCGGCCGCACTCACGTCCGCGGAGAACGAGCACAGGACGGGACGTCGGATGTCCGTCGAAGAGATGGTTCTCGAGAGCGCCCGCGGTGTCGAACTCGCTCCTGCACTGTGGGCAGGGATACACCGGGGGTGGAAGCTCGACCTCGCGTCCACGGTCAAACGGGTCGAACGCATAGTCGTCGAGATGATCGATGTAGCCGGTGTGCCAGAACCCCACAGCCGCCTACCTCGCGTGCCGGTAGTCGTCCGCGAGCCCACTCTTCTGGTTGCTCATCCCGCAGATGATCCTCTCGGCTGCCTACCCAATGCCATCACGCCGATTGATGCCCGCATCAGCAGTGAACGACGCCCGCCCCTCGCCGTTCACGCAGAACTCGCCAATCATGCCACCCACGAGCGCGTCCCCGATCGCCCTCTCGATCCGATTGCGCCCTGACCATCGACGAGAGCGCCAAGAGGGCAGAAGCCGCTCACCACGCGGCATCAGCCGTCGGTGTTCAGCCGGGCGAGGGCCTCCGCGACCCGCGCAGCGGTCTCGGTGTCGACCTGCGACAGGTGGTTCTCGAGTAGTTCGGTGACCTCGTCGATCGTGGCCTGTTGGCTCGTAGCGACGGACTGCGCGGTCAGCTCTCGCTGATGATCGAGCGCCATGCTGACCGACTCCAAGTCGTGTTGAGCTATCGCCACGCTGCGCGCTGCGCGCACGGCGACGACGAGCGCGACGATGCCCGTCAGGATGGCGATGACGGCCAAGGCGAAGGTCACGGTCACGACGGAGCAGCTCCTCCGGGGTTCTGGGCGATCGTCTCCAATGCTTCGATCGAGACGCTCCGGATCCGCTCGAGGTCGCTCTCGAGGCGGGTCCGTTCGTCCATGATCTGCGCGAGATGCTCTTCGAGTTCGGCAACAGGGCGACCGACGACCTCGTAGAACTGACGGACCGCCGGCGCCACTTCCTGACGGGCTTGGTCGATCAGACCGGCTGCGGCCTCGCGCACCTGCCGCCGAAGGTCGAGCTGATGGTGTTGCAGCTCGCCTTCCTCACGCTGCATCGTGCGTACTTGGTTGTAGACGTCAACCAGGACGACTCCTGCACCGAGCGCAACCTTAAGGCGGTTCGCCCACTTCACGGCCTCCCACGGCCTGAACTTGTGACCCGCCCACTTCCCCGCGCGGTAGACGAGGTCGTGCAGAGGTGATCCGGGCCGGTTTCCCTGTCTGATCGCATCGTCGAGCCAGCCCCGGCCCCGCTCGGTTGCCACCTTCTGGACGAGGCGGACGAAGGAACTTCGTGGCGCCGACGATCCCGACTCGACGGGTTCACCCGCGGAGATCTCGAAGTCCGCGTCGACGAGTGCTGCGTCGATCAATGTCTGGGTCTCGGGGCCTTCGAGCAACCCCCGTTCCTCGGCATCGAGTTCATCGATCTCGCGCTCGAATACGCGTGCCACCAGAGCACCGAGGGACTCAGCCTGAGCCTGTGCCTGAGCCTCGAAGTCGTCGACGGCCGAATCGGGGATCTCGTCTCCGCGTGCGGCAGCGACGAGGACATCACCAGCGGCGATGATCTCGTCTCGGGTCGCCCTGAATACCTGCTCGAGGCGATCGTCGAGGCGCAAACGCGACTCGGCCACAACCTGGCGGCGGCGCTCCAAGAGCGCGGTCATCGCGTCCTCCTCCGGTTCAGGCACGAGGAAGGGCTGCACGTCGTCGATGACGGACAGGGCCGCGTCGAACGGGCGCCGAAGCCGTCCGGTGAGCGCCCGGTTCGCCACGAGGCCATTGAGTGCCCGTTCGAGACCCACCTGGTTGCCGCGTTCAGCAAGGAACCTTGCGCGGTCGGAGGTCGGGGCCCCTGCCGCCGCCAAGGACGAACCGGCGTCGCACTCGACGAGGGGCCCGGACCAGCCCGCCCCGAGCACCTCGCGCACCGCGGCTTCCCGGACCCCGGGTGCTGCCGACATCGTCGCCGCCTTGTTCACGACGATCACCGTCTGCTCTGCCTTGCCGAGGTCGAAGGCGACGTGTCGCAAGTGGGCGGCGGTCTGGTCGTCGAAGAGGTCGACCGTGATGACGAACATGACGAGATCGGCGGCCCGAAGCGCCTCTTCCGCACGTTCGTCGTGTAGTGCTTCGCCGGCCTTCACCCCCGGCGTGTCGATGAGGAGCACGCGGTCCCACGCGTACTCGTTGACCTCGGTCGTGGTGACGTCGGAGTGGATCGCGATCTCCGCGCCGGTGAGCGCCTTGAGCAGGCTGGACTTCCCCGCGTTGTACTCCCCCGTTGCCACAAGCCGAAACGATTCCTGCCCCGCCGGCGACGGAACCCGAGGGAGCAGGCCGGTGATGCGTTCGTCGCTAACACGCCTCAGGGCGTCACGCAACTCTTCCAGGACCGACTGTCCTCGGCCGGAGAGTTCGTGAAGGAGCAGAGTCATGCCACAGCCTCCGTGGATTCCGCAGTGGTACTGATCAAGCTGATGGGGAGGTCGAGAACGGTCGAGGCCAGTGCGGCTTCAGCAGCCAGGAGCTCCGGTGAGCGCTGCTCTGGGATGAACGCCCGGATCGACTCCCCCTCTGGTACCAGAACGACGTGACGGCGCCCAGCGTCCAGCGCGTACGACATACGCCGAAAGTCCGTCACCTCGTCGCCGCTGGGGATGGGTCGGACATGCTCGATCATCCCCGCTGGTGGCCACAGGACGAACTCGCGCAGCGAGGCGTCGGGGATCGGGGTGAGGCAGGCGAACCCTGGAGTCCGGTGCACGGTGGTCACGAGGTCCGCGAGTCGGTCCCGTCCCGCCAGTTGGAGCAGCGTACGCAGCAGGCACCGGTCGGCGGAGGTCGCGCCACAGCGAGCGGCTTCGGCGATCACGCTGGCATGCCCGGCCAGATCCATCGTGCGCTGGGCGGCAAGGTGCCTCTCAGAAGAGCACGCGGCAAGGCCCTGTTGCAGGGACTCGAGAGTCGAGCGCCAACTGGCGTCGATCACGGCCCTGTGTGCCTCGAGCTCCGAGCGCACCCACTCATGGAGCGTCGTCCGCCGTCGATTCAGTTGACGGCGACGCAACAGCAGATGTGATCCGACCCACTCTCCGACGAACCCGCCGATCACGGCGCCCGGAATGGCGCCGCCGGCGAGCCACAGAGCCTCACCGATGACCGCCCCGAGGTAGCCGCCAGCCGCAGTCAACGTCGCCCTTGCCGCTGCCTCGATACCACGGGGTGCCACACCCGAGAGTGGGACCCGGCGTGGCTTGGCCAGCTGGACGGCGATCCGCTTCGACCAGGCGGCCACCACCTCGTCGTCCAACTGGCCGATTCGCCGACGCAGTCGCGCCTGTGCGGCTCGGAGCAGTCCGTCTGCATCCTCGCCGAGTTGTCGGATGTCGGCGTCCCACATCGCCTCGATGTCGGAGTCCTTGCCGTGGTACTGGCGGTCGGCCCAGTCATCGAATCGCCCGAAGAGTCCCCCGATCTCGCGTTGGACCCGCAGTTCAGCATCGGCGATGAGGCGAGCCGCTCTCTTGTCGAAGTCCGTTAGGGCGCTCCGCTGCGTGTCGGCCCACAGCTCCAACGCCTCCGCCTGTCCGGTCAGTCGTCGTGCTGCGTCCACAAGCGCCCGGCGGGCGACATCCACGATTGCCGCCGTCCGCCGAGAATCACCGTGCCGGTCGGCCTCCGCCCGGATCGCGGCCCCGAGAGCGTCGACGCCGCTCGCCCGCAGAAGCGCTTCGTGCCGCGGGGAGGTCCTTGCCCCGAGGAGGGCTGCGGCGGCCTGGACGGCGAGGATCTCGAGCGGTCGTTGACCGTGTGGGTCGAGGAAGCGCGCCAGTCGGCGGAGATGGCCGTCAAGGTCGGCGAACGTGCTCTCCGGGTAGGCGAGGAACTGCTCGACTGCCTTATCGCCCGTGAGGTCCTCCCGGCAGTTCAGGACGAGCAGCATCGGCACGCCCCACTCAGCGACTTGCGACAGCGCAGCGGCAGTCTCGGTCGGCTGCGCGTTGTTGGTCGCCACCCACACCGCAAGGTCGGCGTGTCGTGCGGCATCGAGAGCGATCTCTCGGTCCTCGTCCCCGTCCAGGGCGCCGACTCCGGGCGTGTCAACGATGACGATGTCCGGCCGGCCCAGCATGCTCTCGGTAATGACCGTCTGGGTATGGCGCTGAGCACCGTGTCCCACCGCCGACGCGTCAGAACCCGTCAGATAACTGAACAGCGTGCTCTTGCCAGCCTGGGTCCGGCCCAGGAGGACGACTCGTAGCGGCTGGTCTGGCGAAGGGATGGTCTCCGAAGCCCAATCAAGGCTGGTGGCGATCGAGTGAACGTCGTCGTGCACACTCGGGAGAGCCGCTTGCAGGCTCTGCCCGGAAAGCTCGATGCATCGCCGCCTGATGTCCTGCAAGAGCCGCCGCATCTCGTCTCGGGCGACACGGAGACGCTCTTCGGGTGGACGTCGATCGCCCGTCGGACTCCCGAACAACCGATCGAGCACGCCAGCCGGGCTGTCGCCACCAGGCGGCCCTACCATCGGAACCAGTGCGCATCGACGATCACCTGTGTGGCGTCGAACGGGCGATTCGGGAGCGCGAGGACCCTCTGCCGGAGGGTCGGGCTCGGGACGTCGACTCGCACGAACGCGTCGATGCGAACGGACGGATACACCAGAAACTCGGCGCCGCGCTTGCGCCTTCCGTCCTCGTCGTCACCCCAGTAGGGCCTGCGAAGAGTGTCCCATGGGACCTTCGCCAACTGCTTGAAGTCGCAGTAGCACCGGGTCCGGCTCGATGCGAGGTTCCCGTCGGTGAAGGCGAGAAGGTGAGCGTCGTCGCACAGCGCCTCCGGAGCGATCACCAGGAGCGCCAAGTCATGGGCGATGTCTCGGCGTCGCGACGTCATGGGGTTGCGGGGGTTGAAGAACAGCGGGACCATCTCGTGGGCGTTCCGCACGCGCTCGGAGGTCTCAGGCCCATCCGGATGGACAGGTACCCATATGTCGTCGCGACGACCCTGCACTGAGGCCAGCGAGATGTCCCGATAGGCGCCGGGACGTAGCTGGCGCTTGGCAAGGAGCCCGTCGGCGAAGATCGAACCAAGGTTGTCGACATGGGTGATGTGGAAGAGCTCGTGCACTTGATGCAGCGAGAGTTGCTCACGGATGAACTCCGCCGACTGGGCCATCACCAGGGCAGCTGTTCTTGACGGGGAGGATCGACATCACGGCGGAAGAGGAGCTCGTACACCGCCTCGAGCGTCTTCTCGCCCACACCCGATGCCTGCTGAAGCGATGCCAAGCCCTGCACTCGGGGGTTCGCCAGGGCCGACGCGAGAGCGGCCACCTGCCGGGAAGTGACCCCCAGCAGCTCCTTCACGTCTTCACTAGAGCGTCCGTCAAGAAGGTGTTCGAGCCTCTCGAACCAGGGGTCGCCTGCACTCGGGTCGAACTCCCACAGCTCGACCGTGAGCCCCTCATAAGGAGCGAGCACCTCGACGATGACGGGACGAACCTCGTCCCAGCGAAGTCCACCATGACTGCATCCCAGGTGAGGCATGGCGATGAGGGAGATCCCGGCTTCTTCGTGCAGACCGACCAGCGCCTCGAGCCCCCGTCTGACGTAGTCGATCCGACTCGGCGCTCTCCACCTGTCCTTCGTCGGAAAGCAGAGAACCCGGTAGGACGTGTCGGAGTCCCCAGGATCCCAGAGCATCAGCTGACCGGGCCGCAGATCCCCGCGTGCACAACGCCCTGCGTACTCCTCGAACAGCGCCGGCCACCGCAGTCGCGCCTCGAGCGCGATCCCCGCCCCCATCACTCCTTCACAGTTGACGGTGATCGTCAACGTGTCCGCTTCCGTCAGGAAGATGTTGCCCTTTCGATCCAGGAACTCAGCCACCGGTCACCGCCACGGCGCTCACGTATAGGGAATCGATCACCACCACGACGGACTGCCGTACCGCAAGCGGCCCCGCGTGCCAGCCCCCGCCGGGTCGAACCACGGCACCGTGTCCCCATCCCCTGGAAGCATCTGTAATTCGTCGACGATCTGGTTGAGACGAGCGACATGCGGGGCGCGAAGCTGCTCTCGGCTGAGACGCCGCTCGACCTCAGATCGGTCGGCGAGAGGACGCGGTGTCCGCCAGGGGTTCACCGTGCCCATCTTTCCACCAACAGCGTGGCCTCGTGGACGCAGCCTCGATCCGCCACGGCTGGCCATTCAATCTGCCCGGACCAACACGGAGGCGACGCCCGTGTGGCAAGGCGCTTCTCTCATTTGTCGATCGTCACCTACCGAGCTCCTGTGCCCGTCACACGTCCTCCGTAAAGGGCATACGGGACGTGGACCGCAGGGGGAGGGTAGCGATGGGCGATGCGTTGGCGAGCAAGGGGAGAGCAGTGACAGACCTGCACCACCCGGGATCGGAGGACCACGGGCAGCGGGACACGCGGCTCCGGCGCGCGGTACTCGCCGTTGACCCCGGCGAGCTCCGCAGTGTGCTCGCCGGCGCGCCGCGGCCTGTCCAGGAGTCCTTGGCACGGGCGGCGCGCACTCCGGTGCCCGTGCTGCTGCGTCTGAGGTCCACCCGCGCGCTGTCAAGGATCCAGGACCCTCTGCTCGTGTCGACACTGGCCGCACTCGTCTCCGATCAGTGCCTCGAGGCTGTCCGCGCCCACCTCGGCGATCACGCCGACGATCCCGACCGGCCAGAGCTCCTCGCCGCCCTGGAGGTCGCCCTCGAGGTCCCGTTCACGCCCGAAACCATCACCGTGATGCTGGCGTTGGTGGCGTCAGGTGGCGGCGCTGCAGCCGATGTGTGCGATGAGCTCCTCGACGCCGATCCTCGCTTCAACATCAACGATCCGGCGCCGGTCGACCCACCGGCATCGACGAATCCGAGCGATTCGAGGCGGCGCACGGGTCCAGGCGCTGCACAGCGCGAGGCACGCCGCGCGCGCAAGGCCGAAGAGGCAGAGCGTCGACGACGTGAACGTGCGCGAGCCGCTGCTGCAGCCGAGCGAACGCGAGCCGCCCAGAAGGAGGCCCACACGCGCGTGGCCCCACCGGCTCCGGAGGGTCCAGAGCCAGTTGATGTGGACCACGACGGTGCGGGCCACGGGCACGCATCGGACCTGGAGATGCGGCGCCTCCCACAACTCAGCGAGTCCGACGCCCGCCGGTTCGATGTCGACGGACCACTGGTCGGCTCGATCGTGATCGCCGAGGTCCGGTTCGACGCAGAAGACCCCAGTCACCCGGATCTCGTCTCGAAGTGGCGGCCGGTCGTGGTGATCGGCGAGTCGCGCACACACCTCCTGGTCCGCGCCGGCTACTCAGTCGGTGGTTTCAAGACGAGAACATGGAAGTCCTACGAGCTCAGAGACTGGGCCGACGCCGGCCTTCACGAGCGAACCTGGATCGAGGCCAAGCCCCACCGGATCCCCCGACGCAAGACCGCTGACCGCGTCGGGAGGCTGTCGGCCCGGGACTGGAATTCACTCTGGTGAAGCCGGTCCACACCATCTGAGAGCACTCGACATCAGCGAGGCCTCCGCCCGACCCTTCGACCAGTACCGAACGTGGTCTGCCGACCTGAACGGTCGGCCCTGCGTCTGGCCTGATCCAGCCACTCCCCTATGACCTCCGTCAGCAGTTCATCGAGCTCCTTCGATCGATCCGCGAGGCCTCTCGCGCGCTTGGTCCGGAGCTCGCCGAGCCGCGTCCGCACTGCAGCCAGCTCCTTGAGGTCCCACTCACGCAGCTGTGGCGAGGGTTCCTCCTCCTGATTGAGCGCCCGTTGCTCACGTAGATCCCGTTCAATGAACGTGAGCTCGTCGCCGACTTCGGTGTGCAGGCACTGCTCGTGGTAGGCGATCGCGGGACGGTTCCGCTCGACGACCAGGCGATTCCCGTCGGTGTTCGCGCCCCCGCAGATGCGACAGCGAAGCTGCGGGGTCGACCAGGGAGGTGGACGGTCGAAGAAGCTCATGGCGGTCACAGCGCTCGGTAGACGGTGGATCGGTGGCCCACGCCGACGGCGACGAACTGGTCGCCGCTTCGCTCCATGATGACTCGATAGTCCCCCGACCGGACCCGGTACAGGTTGTCGTGGCCGGCGAGCCGCTTGAAGCTCTTTGGAGTCACCCCGGAGCACGCGACCTCTACCGCTCGCTCGACCTGCTCTCGGACCCGGTCCGGAAGTCTTGCGAGTTGATCACGGTATCGAGGACTGCGATCGACACTGCCGAGCGCCGTGATGAGCGACAGGAAGATGGGTGCGGTCGGTTCGCGAACGAGCCAGACCGGCACGTCCCACGGGCTGACGACCTCGCGGTGAAGGTCGATGAAGCCCTCGCGGCCCCAGGGAAGTTCCTCAGGACGCGGGGAGCCTCGGGTTCCCACTCCTTCGATGTCCCAGAACAGCTCGCGAACGCCGGCGGTCCAGCGGTCGGGATCGAGGTAGCGCTGGAAGTCCCGGTACCCATCGGGGGGTTGCGGAGGAAGCGGCGACTCGCGTTGGCGAGTCCCCGGGTCTTGCCGTATCGGTAGGCGAAGGCGTTGGCGAGTGCCTCCTCTACGAGGTGGTACGGCGGGGTCCGTCGCCCGACGTTGATTCGCCACGGGCTGTACAGCGGGGCACCGAGCACGTCTTCAAGCGTCTCGACGGCGACATCGACCAGAAAGTGGAAGTACTCGTGTGCCAGAAGCAGGTTCACCGCCGCTTGGCGCGCCTCCCATGTGCGCAAGCCTGGAGCTGCGGCAGCGAGGGCCGCCCCCACGCCGATCACGGCCTCCTCGCGGATGTGGATGCCCCACTCGGTCGCGGATCGGTATGACCGGTACCAGGCGAGGCGCTCGATGCCCCTGGTTGCTCCCTCGTCGAGAATTCGCCGCCGGACGCCCTCCTCATCCGACTCCGTTGGTTCCATCGGCGCGAGGTCGGGCCACCCGCTTCGACCTCGCCCGTCAGCATCATCACTGGGATCGTCGATGCGGCGCTTCTCGGCGCCGAAGATCAACGGGAGGTCGATCTCCGACGCACCCGGGGGGTAGAAGTCGCCGTCTCCTTGGCGCTCTTCCGCTGGTCGCTCCCAGGGCTGGCGTTCCGCGAGTGCCCGTCGGAGGCTCTTTCTCACCATCTCACTGCCTCGGTTCGGTCGTCGGCATCCCTGGACACGGCACAGCAATCGCCAGTCGCTCACCAAGGCCTCGTCGCGAGCTCACGACGCCCCGGTGAGTTCGTAGAGCGACCCGTGCTTCGTGCCCATCGTCGTCTCGATCGACGCTGCGAGCGTCGGATCGTGAACTCGGAGCCCGAGCTCGATGTTGCGGTGTTCGGCGCTGTACGAGAAGTTGGCGCTCGTCAAGAGCACGATGGTGTGGTCGATGATGACGAACTTGGCGTGGCTGATGATCGGGGTGCCGTCGGGGAGGGTGCCTGAGCGGTACACCGTCGCTCGGGGGAGCTGGGCCTTGACCGCCGCCGCGTCGGCTTTGTCGCCGTCGAGGTAGACGGTCACCACTACGCCAGGGGTCTCCGACGCCTCGGCGAGCACAGTCCACATCCGTGACGTTCGCTCGAAGTTGTAGGTGGCGCACGTCACCGAGACTCGGGCGGCGAGGACGAGGCGGTCGAACTCGCTCGTGAGGTGGCCGACCGTCGCCTCGTTGCCAGGCATCGTCCAGACCGGCGTGATGTCGTGCCTCAGGGCCTTGGCGCCGGCGATCGCACGCAGGACGGCCACGGTGTAGGGCACATTGGTGTGCCCGAGGCCCGCAGCCTTCAGGAGCTCGCCGGCCCGCTCCCGCCGTGAGGCACCGACCTCCCGGAGCGCCTGGTTCGTGTGTTGTCCCGCCTCGAACAGGACAGCGAGGCCGGTCGCCTCTGACCCGGTCAGGTACTCACCGAGCTCTCCGAAGGGGTCAGTAGGCATCCCAGGTCCCGAAGAACCCGGGCACGGGGTCGCCGTCGCCCGATGGCAGAGTGAGAAGGAACCGCCGCTCGAGGAAGCGGTTGGCCCGCTCGCAGGACGTCTCCGACGCGAACGTGCAGCAGTGGCAGGCCGCGCCGTGCAGGAAGTCCTCCGGGTCCTTCGGGATGCGCATGGCGCACACCGGGTCGGACGAACACCGACCGGCCCGCCGGAGGGCGTTGACCACGAGCCCGCGCAGGCGCGCCGGCTCGGCCAGGGCGACGAGCCCGCCGAGGGTGCCCTCGCTGTCCGACGCCGTCGTGCAGATGAGCAACCCCGCCGCCGGCTCCCGGCCGCCGCTCTCCTGCCAGGCGTAGATGCGCTCGGAGAGGCTCGCCGCGCCGTAGCCGCAAGACATCGCCATCTCCCGGATCAGGATGTGGGCCAACGTGTGCACCAGCCAGTAGCGGGGCACGGGAAGGCGCAGGTCCGGGTCGATGAGCGCTGCGGTCTCGGAGAACCGCCGCTGGAAGTTGCGGCGATGGGCGGCCCGGTGGGCTGCCCAGAGGTCGGAGTCGACGATTCGTTGCTCCCAGTCCGCAACGGCGTCGAGGTCGAGCTGCAGGAAGATGCCCTCGCCTCGGTCCTCTGTGGCGGGGACCCACCCCGGCTTGCCGTCTCGGGTGAGCTTCACCAGACGGGCGGCCCGATCGCTGACGCGGTCCATCTCATCGAGTCGAGTGAACCCCAGGGCGGCGTTGACTTTCTTGAGCTTGTTGACGGCGACCACCCTGCTGATCCCAGGGGGAAGCTCGGGGTCGCAGGCCATCTCGGTGACCATCAGGCCGCTGGTGTTCTGCTGCTCGGCGAACAGGGCCGGCTTCTGCAAGTACCGCCACTCCGGCACGAGCAACTCGACAGGGTCCCAGTGCGCCAACTTCTCCTGGCGCTCCTCCTCGCTGACGGCCGGCGCGAGTGCATCGGCAACGGCGGCACCCAGCACCTCGTCGTCGACCTGATGAAGGTCGACCTTGCCTTCGGCCACGTCCCTGAGGATGTCGAGGTCGCCGGCGTACTTCGCCAGCTTCTCCAGGCCCAGCTCGACCCGCAGTTGATCGGAGAGCGCCTCCCGTTCCTCAGCGTCGGTGCGGGGCATGACAATGATCGACTGCGTCGACGGGAACCACAGGTTCGACGCCCCCATCATGATGAGGGCCGGACGGGCATCGCACTCCGGGTCGAAGGCGTTCAGGTGGGGGTGCCGGCCACGGCATCGCTGCGGCAGCTTCTCGCGACCCACCTCGCCCTGTGCTTCCGCCATGCCCCGAGATGCCTCGCACGCCTGGCACTGGATGATGGCTCCGACACTCTTGCCCAGGTTGGCGTCGCGCATCCGCAGGTCGGGTGCCTCGGCCTTCGGGCACGGCTGCCCGCGGTGCACCCACAGCGCGTAGGGGAACTCGTCGAGGTGCCCGTTGGTGCAGGTCAGGAGGTGCTGGGCGGGGACAGCTGGGGCCTCCCGCTTCTTCCGTGTCCCTTGACCCGGGCGGGCCCGTCCGCGCCCCGGGCAGCTGACGTGCTTGAACTGCGCCAGGTCGGGCCGGAAGGGATGCGTGTTGCTGTAGCTGAACCGAGGGAGCGGCCCGAGGTAGTCGCAACCGGTGCAACGCAGCCACTGGGGGAAGACCCGTGCCGGGATGCCGAGGTCGTTGCCCTCGGTCTGGTTCCGACCCTTGGTCGGCTGCCACGGGTACGGCCGCATGGCGTCCACCTGGGGACCGAGGTGCAGGCGGACCACGTTGAGCAACCGCGGCTCGAGGATCGTGGGGATGGTCGCCCGCCGCTTCCAGATCGGTTCCCAGTCGTCCAGGCCCGCCGTCATGACCGAGAAGTTGGGGAGGTCCATGATCGCCCCGGGCCCGTAGGTGTAGAGCAGCGACGAGGGGCGCGACGACCCGACCTTCGCCCGGTTCTTGACGACCGCCTCCTCCGCGTCGGCGAGCGGGTCGAGGGCGTCGTCGGCGTCGTGGACCATTGCGGTCTCGGCCATCAGTCGTCCCCCACCGGCAGCACCCACTCCGGCGCATCCTCGGGCTTGCGGGTGAACAGGCGCTCTTGTACCGGGCTGACGAGCACGTTGATCTCGGGCTGCACCTCGCGCATGGAGTTGGCGATCTCGAATGGCGCCTCCACCGAGCCTCCGACGGTGGCCTTGGCGCTTTCCGGGCTGATGATCAACGGCAGATACTGGTCGCCCTCACCTGTTCGCTCGTAAACGAGGGTCTTGGCCATCTCGGTCGCCCGCTTGGCCCGTTCGCTCCACCGGTCCACTCGGTTCACGAGCAGGGTGTTGGCTCGCGCGACGGCGTCCTCGCTCTGCGCCGCGGCCGCGATGCGCGACTTCAATCGCTCGACCAACACCTCGACGGCCGGCCGCTCGGCCTTGATCCGGCCCGCCGCTCGCTCAGGTGACAGGCCCTCTGGCTCCACGGCCTGCACGACCCGAGCGGCACTGATCAACAGCCCGCCGATCCCCCGCTCGAGCGAGGTCGCCGAGTACGGCGTCACCGACAGCGCCTCGACCTGGGCGTAGAACGTGTCGTGGTAATGACGGAACTGCTCGAAGTGGGCCAAGTCACGGGGCCGGGCCCAGTTGCCGAGAGCAACCACGAGCCCGGGTCGATCGGTCGCGTCTCGACCGACCCGTGACGAGGCCTGGATGTACTCGGCGGTGTTCTTCGGCTGGCCCACGACCAGCATCAGGCCGAGACGCTGCACGTCCACGCCGACCTGGAGCATCGACGTGGCCAGCACCACGTCGAAGGGTGCGTCCGCTTCGGCGCGGGCTCGCGATCGCTTGCCGGCATCCGGGGCGGCGACCCGCTCGCGAATCGCGTCGGTGGTGTCGTAGGCGGGGTCGAACTCGAGGCCCAGCCGGTCGAGCGTTCGGCCGATCTCGGCCGACGCGATGCGCGCCGTCAGCTCACCGACGTTGAGGAAGCCAAACGTTGCGCCATTGCGAGGCGGGAAGCCCGAGTCCTTGCGGGGCCTCTTGACCCGAGTCTGCACGTCGTCGGCGATGTACCGGGCCATGCCCGCGAGCTCGCGGGTGGCGTTGAAGTAGCCGACGAGTGTCATGTACGGGTCGGCTGCCGAGCCGGCTCGGTCGAA
>CAZVVS010000055.1:0-17162 GCA_964630585.1 uncultured Gordonia sp. | reverse complement strand
GCCTCGAGGGGGTCTCCGGTCCGCGGACGTGCGACCTGAACGCGGTCGACGGACGCCTGAACCATTCCGCCCTGCACGAGGCACTGCCACGAGTCGGGCGACGGCTGTTCGTTCTCGCGGCCGACGAGGACGGTGCCCGCGCGCGGGCCGAATCGGTGGCGGCGGCGGTGGACTCCGGTCGGGCGGGCGGCGACATCGTCGTCGTCGACGTGCCCCGGACCAATCCGGTGCTGCGGACCGAACTGCTGCGGCGCGCCGACCTCACGGTCCTCCTCGGACAGGCGACGTTGGCCGCGGTGGCCGCCACGCGGGCCACCCGCGTCGACATCGATCAGATCGGCGGCCGCGTGGAACTGGTTCTGCGGGGTCCGGCGCCAGGAGGGTTGCCCGTCGACGAGATGGCCTGGGCGGTCGGCGCGCCCCTGCTTGGCACCTACCGGAGCGACCCATCACTGACGGCGCGGATGGAAGGCGGGCCGCTGCGGCCAACGCGGCGCAGCCCGCTGGGGAAGGTCGCGGTCACGCTGTGCTGGCGCCTCGACGAGGTCGTGCGGTGACCGGGCGGGCGAGGGGCGGCCCGGTCACCGCCATCGCACCGGTGGTCGACCCGGCCGTCGTCGAGCGCGTGCGCGAGCGGCTGGTGACGCGCGCCGAAGGGGCGTCGGCGGCACCGACGGTGGAGTCGATGGCCGCGGCGATCCGTGCGGAGTCCGGTGGGGTTCTCGGCGACACCGACTTGCTGGCCACCCTGCGCTATCTGCAGACCGAGTTCGTCGGCGCGGGTCCGCTCGAGGGGTTGCTCGCCGACCCGGACACGACGGACATCCTCGTCGTCGGACCCGGCGCGGTATGGGCGGACCGGGGTGCGGGACTGGTGCGGACCGACGTAGCTTTCGACGATGAGGCCGCGGTCCGGCGACTGGCGACGCGACTCGCGCTTGGCGCCGGGCGGCGTCTCGACGACGCGCAACCGTGGGTCGACGGCCAACTCCACGACATCGGCCGGCACGGGGCGACGGTTCGGTTGCACGCCGTCATCCCGCCAGTCGCGGCCGATGGGACGTGTCTGTCGCTGCGGGTGCTGCGGCCGGCGCGGCAGGACTTCGCCTCCCTCGTCGCGTGCGGCGCTCTGCCCGCACAGGTATGCGACCTGGTCCGCGAGGTCGTCGCGGCACGGCTGGCCTTTCTCATCGCCGGTGGCACGGGTGCGGGCAAGACGACGCTATTGAACAGCCTTCTCGGCCTGGCCGACCCCGCCGAGCGGATTGTGTGCGTCGAGGATGCGCCCGAGTTGCGCCCCCAGCATCCGCACACCGTCCGGATGGTGGCGCGAGCGGCGAACGCCGAAGGCGCCGGCGAGGTGCCGATGCGCACGCTGGTACGGCAGGCGCTGCGGATGCGGCCGGACCGGATCGTGGTGGGAGAGGTGCGCGGGGCGGAGGTCGTCGACCTGCTGGCCGCGCTCAACACCGGCCACGACGGCTGCGCGGGCACTGTCCATGCGAACTCCGCTGCCGAGGTTCCCGCGCGGATGGAGGCCCTCGCTGCGCTAGGCGGACTGGAGCGTTCAGCGCTGCACAGCCAGTTGGCGGCGGCGCTGCGGGTCGTCTTCGTGGTGGGGCGCGACCGCGCCGGAGCGCGCGGGCTGACCCAGATCGGCCTGGTCTCCCGCAATGAAGCGGGCTGGGTCGAGATCGAGCCCGTGTGGACGCGGACGGCTGGTTTCGTACCTGCGCTCGCGCGCTTACGGGCCCTGCTCCGGGAACGCACATGAGCGCCGTCGCCCTGCTCTGTCTCGCGGCGGCGACCGTCGTGGGCCCGCGTCCGGTCTCCCACTTCCGGTTTCGGGCGGTGTGCGCGCCGCAACCGGAAGTGAGCGGGCGAATCGATTCCGGTAAGTGGGTGGTGCCCGGCGTGGTGGCCGTCGTCGGTTTCGCGACGCTCACCGGTTCGGTCGGGCTGGTCGTCGCCGCGGCGATTGTCGGGGCGACCGGTCTGTGGTCCGTCCGCGCGACGATGCGCGAACGCGCGGACCTCTCGCGCGACGACGACTTGCTCACAGCACTCGGAGCCGTGATCGCCGAATTGTCGGTCGGGTCGCCCACCGCCCTTGCGTGCGCCCGCGCCAGCACCGAGGTGGTGGCCGACGATCCGTTGTCGGCGGTGGGAAGGGACCTGTCGGTCCTCGCCGCGCGGGTGCGGCTGGGCGGCGACATCGCGCCGTCGAGTGCCGGGTCGGTCCATCTCATCGCCTCGCTGTGGGCGGCGTCAGCCGTATTGGGGTTGCCGCTGGTGGACCTACTGGCGGCGAGCCGGGCCGATCTTCTTGCGCGCCAACGCTTCGTGGCGCGCACCCGGGCCGGGTTGGCGGGTCCGCGCGCCACGGCCCGGGTCTTGGCCGTCCTTCCCGCATTCGGACTGGTGCTGGGGCAGGCGATCGGCGCCGAGCCTCTTCGCGTGTTGTTGGCTCCAGGTGCGGGTTCGGTGCTGTTGGTGATGGGGACCGCGCTGGCGGCCGCCGGAGTCGTGTGGTCCGAGCGGATCATCGCGGGCGTGCTCAGATGAGCGTCGCGCTGGTCCTCGTTGCGGGCGCCCTGCTGGTGTGGCCGCCGGGCGACTGGCCGTTGCGGCGGTTGGGCGCGCAATCGTTGCCGCCGGTCGTGGCGGAGCCCGGCGAGGCGGACCCGTTTGCCGAGGCCGCGGCATTCGACCTGCTCGCGGTGTGTCTGCGCAGCGGACTCTCGGGGGCCGCCGCGGCATCGGCGGTCGCCGACTCATCGTCGGGCGGACTGGCCACCACGCTGCGGCGCGTCGCCGATCTGCTGGCGCTGGGCACGGATGCGGCCGACGCCTGGCAGCGCGAGGCCGGGGATCGCGGGGGCTTCGGCGATCTCGCCGCGCTCGTGCGACGGACCGCGTCGTCGGGGGCTGCCTTCGCCGACGGGCTGACCGAGCTGGCGCAACGGCGCCGCGACGACGCCGCGGATGTCGCGGTGGAGCGCGCGGAGCGAGCCGGCGTGCGGATCAGCGGGCCGCTCGGACTGTGCTTCCTGCCGGCCTTCGTGTGTCTGGGGATCGCGCCGGTGGTGATCGGGCTGGCGTCGGAGGTGTTGGGCGGCATCTGAGGGGAGTGCAAACGTGCGGTCCGACCGTCGGACCGCAGGAAGGGGAGACAGATGACAGGGAATGGTTTGTCGGGGAGAGTGACCCGGTTTGTCCGCGGGCTCGTGGTGGATGAATCCGGGATGAGCACGGCCGAATATTCAGTCAGTTGAGTTTGCACCCATTGACCTGGGCTTTCGCGACGTTCTGTCCCCAATTTTGAGATCAAGCCGCTTCGATTCGCTGCTACTAGCTTGGCACGCCGCAGCGAAGCTGCACCAAAGAGACCTCCTGAACCCGAGTTCAGGAGGCTCCCCGTGTCCGCTGCACCCGTCCCCCAGATCTGGCCCGCTTGTACCCACCACTGCGTTGCCGGCTACCTCGTCGGCGACTGGTTCGACATCACCGAGGCCGCCGACATCGACCTGGTCGCCGTCCACCGCAAAGGCCCGTCCGTCACGCCCATGTGCGAGGAGATCGAAATCTTCGACGTAGATGGGCTCGGAATCAGCAAGGAGATGGGACTGCTCGAAGCCGTCGAGTGGGCCGAGGCCTACGAGCGCGCCGGCGCCGAACAGTGGCCGGCCGTGGCCGCGTGGGTCAGCACCGGCGACTACGTCGCCGAGGGCACGGGCGACGTGCCCAGCATCTCCGACTTCGAGGATCGCTACTGCGGGATTTGGCCCGACCTGGACTCGTACCTGTACGAGCAGGCCGACGACCTCGGTCTGTTCCAGGGCTTGCCCGACGACCACGTCACCGTCAGGTACTTCAACTGGCGCTCATGGCTCGATGACGAGAGCAGTGGGTACTGCACGGCGCCCGCTCCCGAGTACCAGGTCTACGTCTTCAGGAGTCTCTAGATGACCGACGACGACTTGTTCCGTAACGCCGTGAGCCTTGTCCCCGATAGCTTCTTTGCCGATATTGAGAACGACGCCCGCGAACAGGGCTTCCAGTCCGTCATGCTGACCACCGCCGGTACCGGCCTCCGAGCCCAGACCATCAACCGCATCCTCGAGCACTTCGCGGACCGCGACGGTGACCCCGGTTGGGAAGCGCTCGGCCCCGGCCAGCAGCTCGACGAGGTCTTCCCCCAGTACCACGGCATCGGGTGGCCAGAGCTGCTCACCGAGCTGGGCCTGACCACGATGTACGTGCTCGCGGCACCGGAACCTGTCGGACCCCAGACCCATAGTGAACACCGATGATGATGCGTGGGCCCTTTGAAGTGACCAGCGCTCAGTGGGTCCGCGCCGACTCCCTCCTCGAGAACCAGGGCCTGCTCGATGTCCCCGGCTTCGAGTTCTCCAAGATCGTCAGCATCACCCACGACGACGACCACACCATCGTCTTCATCGTCACGCCCATCCTGTCCGCCATCGCCGAAGCCCCGCCGATCAAGATCTGCTGCAAACCGAGCGACCTGAGGCTGCTCGCCGGGTCCCAGTCCCCGCCCGAATCCGAGATCGACGAGCTGATCGAGAACATCATCGACGCCCACGAACACGACAAGCGCAGCCACTACGACGAAGAGGACTGGACATGAGTCACAACCTGAATCTTGGCGACGGCTTCACTTGGGAGACCGAGGCTCTCGCGGGGGCTCGTTCAACCCTGCGCATCGGCGACGCGGTGCGCGTCCGGGCAGTTGCCCGCACCAACGAGGAGCGCGCCGTCGCCGACTACTTCGAGTACGAGAACCTCCCCAGCCGGTGCCTCGTGGAAGTCCGAGCCGAAGCTCGCGTGCTGGTGGTCGACGGCAAGCTCGTAGGCCTGTTCGACTTCGACGCTCACGACGCGGAGAAGGACGGCCCGATCGCCGATTTCGACTACTACGGCCGCTACGGATTCGAGGTGGCCCGCGAGGTCTTCCCCGAGCATGACCCGGCGCCCGGCCTGGAGAAGAATCCGGTCCCACGAAGGCCACGACGCCCGCGCCCGCGACGCGACCGCAGCCCCCGGAAGGACTGAACGACGAGATCCTGACCGCCGCCGATGAGCCCGACGACGACGACTTCTACGACCACGACGACTACGAGGAGGACTAGACCATGGGCGGATTCGACCGTGTCGAGCTGAACGGTGTCACCTGGCAGACCAAGGCGCTCGGCAAGCGGTACCGGATATTGAAGCCCGGCGACGAGGCGCGAGTGGAAGCCCTCGCGGACAGCGACGAGGAGTACGCGATCTGCGATGCCTACGAGTACACCGACCTGCCGGCCGAATACATCGTCCGCGTCTACGCCGTCGAAGACCTATTGATCCGCGACGGCCGGATCGTCGGCCTGTACGAGCACCCCGACTACCCCGAGGACGAGGAAGAGGACGAGGACCCGCCACCTCCCATGCTGAGCTTCGACGAGTACGGCCGGAGCATCAACGCGCAGATCGCGCCGCTGCTGGGGATCGAGCCGCCGCACTTGCCCCGGCGGCCGATCCCACGCGAGCCGCGCCACCCTCGCCCTCGCCGACCGCGGCGCAACCGACCACGAGAGGAGGGCTGATGGACCCGCTCGACGTCGACCTGGCCAAAATGGCCACCCTCGCTGAGCGCATCTCGTTCACCAAGACCCGCAGATTCGTCGACGAGCAGATCAGATCCCGAGTCGACCTCGACGATCCCGAGCACGTGGCCCGCATGCTCTACGTCGGCCAGGCCGCGAAGTCCGAAGCCGTAGCGGCGCTCGCTGCCGAGTTGTGGCTGACCCCGGCCGACCAGCAACAGGAACTAGCGGACACCCGACTGGAAGTACCCGTGCACCCCGCGCTGGTTCTCGAACTCCATCACGAGCTGGAACACCTCGGTGCCGACGAAGCGACCCACAAGGTCGTCGACGCCGCCGTAAACAGTTGGCGCCCCAACCCCTCCAGCTGACATCGTCAACCGAAAGGAGCACTCATGGAGCCCACCACGTTCTGGATCGTCCCGGACGTCCATGCTCAGCTTCCGGCACTCGACGCCGCCCTGAGCCTGGTCGACCTCGACAATCCCGCCAATCACCTGATCCAGCTCGGCGATCTCGTCGACCGCGGCCCCGACTCGTTCGCGTGCCTGGCCAGGATGCACGAGCTGGCCACCGGGCCCTACCGCAATCGCGTGACCGGGCTGCGCGGTAACCACGAAGAGTGGTTCCGATTGTGGCTTCAGGATCCCGAGGACTCCTACACCTGGCTCTATGCCGACCCGCTGCTGGAGACGGTGTCCAGCTTCCTTCCGGACCTGGACAAGCAACAGCTCGAGAAGCGCCTCATCGCCGTTGCTCGCGACCTCGACAAGATCCACCTGATCTCCCGCGAGGTGAGGGACCGGGTCGTGGAAGCCCACCCATGGCTATTCGGGTATCTCGACAACATGCCGTTCTTCTACGAGGCCGACGACTTCGTCTGTGTGCACGCGGGCGTTGATGAAGAGGCCGGCGAGTACTGGAAGCTCGGCACTGACCCGGTAACGATGATCGAGAAGTACCCGCCCGATTTCGGTCCTGGTGTCGGGAAGTTGATCGTCGCTGGCCATGTTGGCACCCGAGGCATGAACCGTGACGGCAGTGCCGGTCCATTCATCGACGAGGGACATCTCTATCTCGACGGCGGGGTCGAGCAGCCAGGTGGCCAGCTCAACGTCGCCGAATACCGCACCGATACCAACGCCTGGACCTTCCGCGTCGTCAGTGCCGACGGCGCCATCATCACCCCCTGAGAGGAGCCGTCATGGCAACAACGCCCCTCGTGTTTGTCGACATCGACGGCGTGCTCAACCCGACCGACCCGAAGGGCCGTCTGCGTGGCCGGGTCCCCGGCTGGAAGACGCACAAGGTGATGGTCGAGAACCGGCTGTGGCCGCAGAGCCCGTACACCAACTACGACCCGCGGCCCAAGCAGATGCTCCCGCTGGTGCTCAACGCCGATGTCCACGGGCCCTGGCTCGCCGGGCTCGTCTCCCGCGGCGCCGAAGTCATGTGGGCATCGACCTGGCCGGCCGAACCGGCAAACCGGTACCTGGCCCCGCTGTTGGGCATCGAGGCTCTGCCCTCGGCGCTGGACCACGATCTCGAGCCACTGCCCGGCGAGCACGTCGCGGGCTGGAAGGCCCGCCAGCTCGTCGCACTGGCCAGCGACCGGCCGCTGGCCTTCGTCGACGACCAGCTCTTCGCCGGCGACGCAGACGTATGGTCCGGCCGGGACCCCGGGCGCACGCTGCTGATCGAGCCCGACTTCCGCAAGGGCCTGACCGCCGAGCACATGGCCGGCATCGACGCCTTCGTAGACGAGCACCTGGAAGGAACAGCATGAGCCACCCAAACCAGGGCTCGGCCCTCACCGCCCGGATGGGCGTCAGGCTCAAGGGCGGCGACATCGAGCTGCCGATGTTCAGCGAGATCGCCGACGGGATCTGGCAGGCCGGTTGCCCTGAGAACATGCTGCCCCTGCCGCGACGCTTCGCACACGTCGTCAACCTCGCAGGCGTGCCCAGCTTCCGCGAGCACCACGTGTTGAAGACCTCCACCGTGGTGGATATGGCCGACAGCTCCGACCAGAGCATGGCCATGGTCGACCCGCTGGCCAAGCTGATCGTGGACCTGGCCGCAGCAGGTGACGATGTGGCGGTCCACTGCCAGGCTGGATTGAATCGCTCGGGCGTCGTGATCGCCCGCGCCCTCATGCACCGCGGCCTGACCGCCGACGAGGCCATCGCGACCGTGCGCGCCCGCCGGCACCCGAAGGCTCTCTACAACGAGCACTTCGTCAGCTGGTTGCGTGAGAACCCGCTCGACTGACCGTCCCAAGAGAAGATCCCCGGGAGAATGCCTCCCGGGGATCTTCTCTTCACCTCGCTCACCGAGCCGCTGCCGCCATCTCGTCGAGCGATGCCAGGCCGACCTGGTTCGTGCTCGGGGTGATCTCGTCGGTCGTGAAGCGGAAGCGGCGGATGATCTGGTCGGTTTCCACGCCCGTGACGATCGGGTCCGGTTCGACCGTGTAGACCGTGTACTCGAGCGGATTGGCCGAGAGGCCGGCCGCCCGCTCATCGTGGTCCAGCGAATATGCGCTCCGGGCCTTGATGGCGTCGGTGAGCACCTTCTTGGCCGCGGCATCCAGCGAGCAGCTGCCGATCGTGGCCGCAGCGGCTTTCGCCGGTACCCGCCGTTCGTCCGCTCCGTGAAGGAACCGCACGGCGTCGAGATAGCCCACCCGGACGATCCCGGTCACGCGATGGAACGCGATCTTCCGGTCTCGCACGAAGCCGAGGTTCCGGACTCCGTCGTAGTGCCCGAGGTGCCCGCTGGATCGCGCAGGGCAGACGTACTGCGAACGATCCGCGAGATCCACCAGCGCGAGGTCGTCGGCCGCCGGTACCAGCGCCGAGAACCCGAGCGCGTCCAGCGCAGGCTCCGACGAAGCATCCCAGGCATGCTCGACGGCGCGGGACCGGACTATCCGGGCCGTCGGCGCGGTGATGGTCCCTCGTTCGACATGGCCGCCCAGCGTCTGAGCGGTCAGATCCATCGAGTCCGCAAGCGTGCTTCCGGGGTAGAGGTCGATCATGGCTGTCTCCTGACGATCAGCAGTTCATTTAGTAACTGATTCAGTAGAGTACTGAATCAGTATTCGGTCGTCAATCCCACACTGGTCCAGCTTTCCGCATCGCCCCTCTCGTGACACCGGATGGCCTTTCTCGATCACCGTGATGGGGCAACTGTTTCCCCATCGGTGTGATGGAATATCCGGTATGCCCCGCAAGAAGCCTGAGTACACCGACAAGGAGATCCGGGCAGCTCGTCGAGTGCTCAAGCGTCCCAGCCGGAAGAGCAGGTCGAAGAACCCGCCGCCCACCGACGCGGAACGGCGCGCGGCCCGCAGGATCATCGACTACGTCGACCGGCGACCGCCCGGCCGGCCGGAGTACGACCGGCGGCTGGCCGAGTCCGCGCTCATCCATGTCCGCCGTGCGACCACCGTCCTCGAGCAGGCCCGCATCGACTTCGAACTGGCCCTCGATGACGTCTCGCAGGTCCCGGCCGCGCTCGTCGCAGAGGCCGCTGGCATCGGCACCGCCACCGTCGAACGGCGCCGGGCCCTCGTACGCTCGCAGACCACCGAGTTCGAGATACACGGTCAGCCTTGCACCGTCCGCCACTGGGAACCCGATGACTGCTGGCTCGTCACTTTCGGCCACCGTCACGGCATCGCTATGTGGGCCACCACCACCGACGGGGCCGTGAACCTGCGCACCGGCGACTTCCGTCGAGACCTCGACCCCAGGCACATCGTCCTCCGGCACCCGACCGATCCGGCGATCAGCGACGCCGAGAACGTCGCGCAGGCTGTCAGCGAGTACCTCGCCGACATGTACCCCTAGACGAACGGCACCGACAGCTTCTCCACCGCCGCTCGCTGAGCCGCGAGCCCGCGCCGGTCGTAGCCGGCCGTGGTCGCCGGATTCACGTGGCCAACGATCTTGCTCACCGCCGACAGGTCCGCGCCCGCGTCGAGCAGGTCGCCCACGAACGTCCGGCGAAGGTCGTGCGGCCGCACCCCCTGGTCCTGGCCACCGAACCGGCGCTTGACCGCAGCGGCAACCGCATTCACCGACAGCCGGTGACCAGGATCGACCACGGCCACCCTCGGCACCGTCTTGCTCATCGGAGTCAGCAGCGGCCCGGGCCCGTCGCCCCGGACCTCGAGCCAGGCCTGCACCGCGCGGCGCACTCCGGGCGCCAGCGGCACCGACCGGACCACGCCGCCCTTGCCGGTGACCACCAGGGTCTCGTGGGCCGCGTCCAGGTCTCCGAGATCCAGCGTCACCGCTTCTTCTCGCCGCAGGCCGGCGCCCACCAACAGCGCGATCAGCGCCGCGTCCCGGCGAGCAGTGGGGGACGGATCGGCGGCCAGGCCCTCGAAGGCCTCCTTGACCGTCTCGGCGTCCAGGTGGCCGCGCGCCTGCTTCTCGGCGTCGCGGCCCAGCTTCTCCGGGTGAAGCGCGTTCAGCGCCACCGTCGCGTCGTCGTGCGACATCAGTCCGGCGTCCCGGCACCCTCGGATCACCGCGCGCACCGAGTCGCGCATGGCGTTCCTCGTCGACGGCGCCGACCAGGTCTGGCCGATGCCCCGGTTCAGCTCCTCGTAGGCCTCGGTCGGCAGCTTCGTCCAATCGGTCGACCACACCGCCGCAGCATCGTCGGCAGCGCCGCTGGCCATCACCACCCGCGCCAGCCGCTCCAGGCGCAACCGCGCTGTCTTTTCCGATCCACGCGCCACCGACAGAGCCACCGACCGATGCACTGTCGATGGCACCACCGACCGCGCATCCTCGACCGCTGCTCTCACCAGTTCGGCCGGAACGTGCGCCGGCGCGACCAGTTTCTCGCCGTCGACGCCCTCGAACACCTCGATCTCCATACCGTCGATGCTACGCGGAAGGTATAGCCGATAACAGTGATTATCGCTATACGATCTCAGAGCGCTCCTGGCGCGCGCCTGACGGATCAGACGATCACTCCCCGCGTCACGTTCTGCCGCTTCGCGTCCGAAGCCAGGATGTAGAGCAGTTGCCGAGGTTGGGTCTCGAGGAACTCGCGGAAGAACGGGCCGAAGTTCCCATCGAGCGCCTCGAACAGCTCGACCGGCTGGTACCGGGTCAGGCTGCCGAGCCAGAACAGGGTCGAGTAGATGCTGAGCCACTGCGGCATCCGTCGCTCTGTCGACGGTGACAAGTACAGGTAGAACCGCCGGAAGGGTGCCGACGCCGTGATCGTCTGCCACAGGTGTGGCCTGATGGTCTCCACGACCTCGACCACCACGTCCGCAGCACGGCCGGAGTAGGGCACAGGCGTGCACTGCTCCAGCACATGGAATGCGGCGTCGATGTCGGGGTCCGGGTGCTTGACGCCGCGGAAGGCCGAACCCAGCCCCGACTCGCGAAGCACTTTGGTCAGCCCCCATCCGCGCGACTGCACCGTCGCACGGCTCAGCAGCACCCTCAACCACACGGCGCTCCCAGGCTCGTCGTGGACGAACTCGATCCGCTCTATCGGCACGAACTTCTCGACCCGCGGCTGACCGAACGACTCGCACCACATGCGGTGTGCGATCACCGACTGCGAGATGATCTCGCTCACCTGGTAATGACCGGTCGGCACGGGCGTGCCCTCCAGCGCCTGGTGCAGTTCGTCGACGGCACTCTTCCGGGTCGGGGTGGACGGTCCGACTTGGAGCTTGGCGGCACTCACCGAGTGACCGGTGCCCTCATGAGCGACGCCGTGCGTCACCTTTCCGACAAGCCCGGTCTGGCCGCGGCCCATCGCGATCGCCTTCGCCAAGTTCAGGAACGCGTAGTAGTACAGGAGCGGCCGAGTCTCGATGCTGCTCGCTCTCTCCGCCGCGGTGAAGTACTCGCGAGCTTGGCGGACGAACGAGATGGCTGCCTCCCGCTCCGGCTGCGCCTTGATGGCCGCAGCGACGCTGCCGGAGATCACGCCCCAAGGATCTGTCGCGTAGAGCGTCGAGTGGACACCCCATCGCCTGTTCGTTTTCACCATCGGGTAGATCGAGAACTCCAGTTCACGACCCTTCATCACCAAGGGCTCGCCCGGGAGTGCGGCTGGCAGCTTCATGACGCTGAGTCTCCCACGCTGGTAGCCCTACAGAGGGTCGCGCAGGAACTTGCCGAGATCCGGCGGTGGCCCCGACCCGTCGCCGGAACGCGCCGCTTTGCCCACCCCGCGGTCGCTCCACCAGGGACCATAACTGCGACCGATGATCTGCTGGGCCTTGTACAGCACCAGCGCATCAGCCCTCATCTGCTCGCGGCGCTGGTTGCTCAGCGCCTTCGCCGCCTCGTCGCGCAGCTTCAGCTGCCTGTCGCGCACCTTGCCCGACTGGCGCTCGAACGGTTCTCGATCCACACGCAGAACATAGCCCTGGCCACCGACAGTTCGGCCGGCGCAGCCGGCGACCGATCCTCCTCGCATCCAAACCGAGGAGGAACCATGTCCGACGCCGCCACCATCACGCCCGAAGCGCGCCTGGCGATCGCCCTCGCGGAATGGCGAGCCCACGCCGCCGAGATCGCGACTGCGTACGACGAACAGGACTACGCCAGCGTCCGCGTGCTCGAGGAGCACGAGATCGGCTTCCTCAACGACGTCGCCGACGCGGCCGATGCCCTCATGGTCGGCCAAGTCGCCGTCACCATCCACGTCGAGGACAGCTACGCCACCGGCGAGGAGTTCGCGCGCCGCATGACCGTCGCGGTGCCGGTGCCGGCCGATGGCCAGGACAACGACGATTGGGCGCAGGAGCATCTGCTCCGCTTCAGTGGCCAAGGTCCGGCATTCGCCCACCTCGAGGCCCTCTACGAGGTCACCGTGACGGACTGCGACGCACGGCCTGAACTCATCGGCGTCACCGCTTCCGCGCAAGGCTGAGGCCGGGGCCTGCCGGCAGGCGCCCAAGCACCCGCAGTGCCCGCTACCCCTCGAGGTAGCGGGCACTTGGTTTTCATCGTTCGGTCACGTCGAGCGGGCCCGTTGCTGTTGGCTGGTCGCCATGGGGGACGAGGACGAGCTGGATCAGCACCTGACCGAGGCCGAGATCGACGAGGCCTTCGAACGGACGCAGCCGATCGGCAATGCGATCAACGCACTGGCCCAAGCAGAGCTGACCGTCGCTGCCGTCGACGAGATCCCGCCCGAGCACCAAGCACTTCTGGACCGGGCCGTGGCCAACGTCCTCGAAGAAATCGAGCGGGAAGGCGACTGACGCCGCCGGCAAGAACCCGCTGTCAGACCCTCGGCATATGTTCGGGGTGCAGGGCGTAAGGCGGCCTGCATTCAACCGGAGGTCATTCCAATGGACCTATCGACCACATGCGCCGGATGCGGAAAGCGAGCGGCGCTCATCGAAATCCTCGCACCCGGCGAGCTGCCCGCAGACTTCGAATCCCGGGACCAGGAGGCTCGCGACAAGTTCCTCGCCGACACCGACCCCGCCAGCTGGCGACTGCGCTACACCGGTCCCGGCGGTGGCAACGGTGACCGTGGCACTCCGATCACGCAGGAGCGGGCTGAGGCCTTCATCGAAGTCTTCACCGAACCGTACAGCATCCAACTGCTGCCCAAGCTCAAGATGTACGACCGGGGAAGCCTGTGCCCCGAGTGCCGAAAGCCGTACTGCTACTGGTGCTGGAACACCAGCGTCAACGGCTGGGGGTACTGCCCGCAAGGCCACTCCCACGGGATTGATCCGTACTACGGAGACTGACCTCAGCCGAGCATGTCCGAGGCGATCGTCGTGTACTTGCGGCCGTGCTTGTCGAACAGTGCGGCGACCGAATCCTTGTCGGCGCTGCACGAGTAGACCGCCTGGCGCATCTTGGAATCCTTGAGGTCCAACCCGATCAGATCGCCACTGGACTCCACGCCGACGGCGATGATCCGGTCGAACTTGTCGCCGTAGTAGTCCGCGTACTCGGCAAGCGCCGCCAGCTTCGGCTGCGCATCGCCCAAGTCAGCCCGATGCGGATCGATGATCGATGGCTTGAGTTCGCCATCTACCTTGTGCACGAACACGAAGTCCGGCTGGACCGAACGCCACGCGCCGTCGCTGGCCTGGCGCACCACCCGCAGCGAGTGCTTGCTCGCACTCGACGGGTTCCGGTACCAGCCGACCAGCTCGCCGTTGGCCAGCTCATGGGCAATGGTCGCCCGCTCCCACCGGTTCTTGGCCATCTTCAGGTCCAGCGGGAAGTCGCCGGCCTCGGTCGACAGGACGTGCTTGGCCACGATCGGCAGCTTGTTCCCGTCCGGGTCCTCCGTGCCGACCCGTTCGTCATCCTTGATCTCGATGTCGACCGGCTCCGGCTCGCGCGCCATTTCCTCGATCGCCTCGTACACCGGCTTGCGCGAGTCGGGCAGCGCCTTGATCTCGGCGGCCTTGGTCGTCAGCCATAGCCGCGTCAGCGAGTCCGCTGCATCCTCGACCGGCTCCTTGACCTCGGCGTCGATGAAAGCCAACGCGGCCACTCGGGCCCGCACCTCGGTGATGTTCTCCGAGCCGGGCTCCCCGGCCTCGATCGCCTCACGGATCGCCGTCTCCATGTTGCGCTGCAAGTACTTGTTGACCACCGAGGTCGTCAGCATGCGTCGCAGGTGCCTTAACGCGTCGTCGACCGTCGTGGCGTCGGCCGCTCGGGACTCGGTGGCCTCATCGCTCGCCGCGTCCTTGCCGTGCTCGGCAGTGATCCGCCTGATGTCGGCGGTCAGGATCTGCTCGGCTTCGGCCTCCACCGCGGCCTCGTTGGACTCCACGATCCCGTCGAGCACGGCGAACATCGCCTCGTGCGCCTGCTTGTCGGCCTTGTCCACCAAGCCGTCCCGGCTCAGCTCCACCGCGGCCTTGAGCATCCGCTTGATCGGCTTGGGCACCGCGGCGGGCTTGGCGTACGACGGCAGCCCCGCGATCAGGTCCACGACCTCGGCCGGCACCTGCGGGTTGCGCACCAGCGACACCGGCGCGAACAGCACGTTGGGGACCCGGGCCCCGCCACCGCCGTCCCGAGGATCGCGGATGCCCATGATCTCCTCGGCCATTGCCTTGGCAGTCTCCCGCTCGAAGTACGGCAGGTAGCACGACGCGCCGTTGAGCCGCTCGACGCTGGTCGATTGGGCCAGCGGAGTGCGCACCATCCGGCCCAGCAGCTGCGTGACGTAGGTGTCGTAGTTGGCTGGACGCAACGACACCAGCACCTCGGCCCGCGGGCAGTCCCAGCCGGTGCTGATCTTGTCCTTGGCCACCAGCACGCGTATCTGGTGATCGCCCTCGATGTCCTGCGGAGCCACCTTGGGGATCTCGTAGGAGCCGACCTCGATGGTCGAGCGCTCGCCGATCACATGCGCCACGCAGCCGTCCGGCATGTCCGGCCAGTTCTTGCGCACGGTCTCCAGGTAGCGATGGATCAGCTCGTCCTCTTCCTCCCGCGCCTTCTCCGAATCCTTCTGCGACTTGTTCGGGATCTGGATCACCAGCAGCGGCAGGACCTCCTCCAAGCCCTGCTCGGCGCAGTAGGCCGCCCACGCCTCGCAGACGCCGACGAAGCCCACCGTCGCATCGCGCACCATGGTGGTGCCGAACTCGCCGTCCTCGTCCGGGATGTCGAGCGTCAGCGTGTCCTTGAGCAGGCCCGACGCCTGCACCCGCTTCGGGTCGATCTGCACGTTCGGCTCCTTGGAGAACCCCGTCGCGTGCGCCATCGCAGCGTCGAACCGCTTGACCGTCGCCGAGATCCCCATGACCACCGGCATGGGCGGATTGGCGCCATTGCCGTTGATGATCTTCTGCACGATCGTCTGATCCGATCCCGACTGCGGATTCATGCCCTCGTGCGCCTCGTCGAGGACCATGTAGAGGGTCTTGTCCTCGTCGCCGATCGTGTTGGCCAGGATCTCCCAGAACGTGTAGTGCCGGGTGTCGGTGTGCTTGACGAAGTCGCTGTTCTTGCCCAGCTTGTCCGGGTTGATGAAGTAGACCTTGCCCGTCTCCAGCGAATCGTGCGCATACTTCTTGTCCAGCATCACCAAGTCGCCCGACGGAATCCGGTTGGCGCACTGGACGAATCGAGCCTTCGTCTGCTCGTTCAGCGAAGGGTCCTTGGACACCCACAGCACCACGGCGCTCGGATCGGGCTCGAAGTCGAACTCGGAGTTGCCGTGCAGCAGGGCCTCGATAACCGTCGCCGCGATCACCGTCTTGCCCGAGCCGGTGGTCGAGCTGAGCGCGAACGCCGTGCGCTTGGCCCGGTCATGCCAGTCGCGGGCGGCGTACTGCAGCGTCCGGAGGATCTCCTCGACGGCGTCGCTCTGGTAGTCCTTCAGCGTCAACCGCATGGCTCAGGCCCTCCCGTTGTTGATCTCGAAGGTGCGCAGGTACGACTCGTACAGCCGCACCGACTCCACCCCATCGGGCAGCTGGCCTGCGATCGCCTGGAACTGAGGCTCTTCGTCAGTGACAATGTAGGCGATGCGCAGGCCCTCTGCGGCTGCGACCTCCTTCAAGTACTCCTTGGCCGCGTCCACGCTGAACAGCACCGCGTAGGTGTCGGCCACGTCGAAGTCTTGTCGCCGCTCGGCGATCATCCGGCCCTGGGCCCCGGCCCGCATCCACAGCAGCGGCGCGATCCGCTCGAAGGCCATGTCCAGTTCGACCAGCGCCGGATTCTCATAGGTAAGCGTGAAGAACTCGACGTTCTCGTCCAGTCCCTCGGACATCGGGAACTCGTCGACGAACTTGTAGTCGCCGTCGATCGGCTCGCCACCGGGGGTGAGTCCAGTCACCGCAGCCCTGATCCTGGGCTTGGTCACGCGCTCGCAGATGCCTTGGGAGTCCCACTCTTCGTCACCGGACCGCAATCCCCGCTTGAGCAGTGACACCTCCTCGTCATTGACCTCGTTGTTGGTCACCGAGATGGACCTGCGCCGACCACCGTCCTGATGATTGAGCCGCATGACGGCGTGAGCCGTGGTGCCCGACCCGGCGAAGAAGTCAACGATGAGAGCCTTAGGCTTGTCGGCGACGAAGAATCGCAGAGCGTCCTCCACGGCATATAGGGACTTCGGGAAAGGGAACTTCCTATCTGGGAGCAACTTCAGCAGCAATCGCGTGCCGTACTGCGTCGCATCGTGCGACTTCACGCGCCACTGCGTACCAGGCACCAGTACACGGTCTTCGTCTTCCAGCGTCTCAGTGATGATCGAGCCGTCCGGACGGTGGCCGGTCACGGGGTACATGCCCTGCTTGACCTTGGCTCGCTCTCCAACGGCAAGGTAGTAGATCGGCGTGTTCTCGCCCTTGGTCGCCCCAAGGCGGAGGCAACCATCGGCCAGTACCTTCCGCACCGTCTCAGGCTTCAGGCGCCACCGGCCCTCGCTGCCGTCCTTCCTGATGGGCCACACAGCGAAGGTTCCAGGCGGAGGCGTCGTATCCGCCCTTGATGCGCCCACCCCGATCGGTTCACCCACGCTATGGAATGCGGTCCCATCGTCGGTCACGAAGAACGGATAGAA
>CAZVVS010000054.1:0-17533 GCA_964630585.1 uncultured Gordonia sp. | reverse complement strand
GCCGCGATTCCTGTGGTCCTGGCCCAACGCCCGCATCTCGGTGATGGGCGGACCCCAGGCGGCCGACACCCTGGCCACCGTGCGCCGGGCTCAGTTCGAGCGGTCGGGCCAGACGTGGCCAGCCGACGAGGAGGCCGCGTTCAAGGCGCCGATCCACGAGCAGTTCGCGCGGCAGTCCGATGCGTACTACTCGACGGCCCGACTGTGGGACGACGGCATCATCGACCCCGCCGACACCCGCACGGTGCTCGGCCTGGCCCTGGAGGCCTGCCGCTATGCGCCCCTTGAACCGGTCAACAACGGCGTCTTCCGGATGTGAGACATGACGACTAACCACAATGGGCCCGCTCGCTTCGCTCCCGGCGCCCGACCGATCCACAGCGTCCTCATCGCCAACCGCGGCGAAATCGCGTGCCGCGTGATCCACACGGTGGCTGCCATGGGCTTGCGGTCCATTGCGGTCTACTCCGACGCCGACGAGCATGCCCCGCACGTAGTGGCGGCCGACGTCGCCGTCCGCATCGGGCCCGCGCCGGCGGCACAGAGCTACCTCGACATCGACAAGGTGGTTGCCGCGGCGGTCGCGTCGGGCGCCGACGCAGTACACCCGGGATACGGCTTCCTCTCGGAGAATCAGGACTTCGCCGCGGCACTGGCCGACGCCGGGATCGTGTTCATCGGTCCGCCCGCGTCGGCTATCGCGACGATGGGCGACAAGATCACCGCGCGCGCCGCGGTGTCGCAGCGCGGAGTGCCCGTAGTGCCGGGCCTGTCGCGGCCGGGGCTCACCGACGACGAACTGATCGCCGCCGCCCCCGGAATCGGATTCCCCGTACTGATCAAGCCGAGCGCCGGAGGCGGTGGGAAGGGCATGCACCGTGTCAGTGACCCGGCCGACCTGCCCGGCGCGCTGGTCACCGCGCGCCGTGAGGCGGCCGGTGCCTTCGGCGACGACGCGCTGTTCCTCGAGCACTTCGTCGACACCCCGCGCCACATCGAGGTGCAGGTCCTTGCCGATGAGCACGGCTGCGTCATCCACCTCGGCGAACGTGAATGCTCCTTGCAGCGGCGCCACCAGAAGGTCATCGAGGAGGCCCCCTCGTCGCTGTTGGACACCGCGACGCGAGAGCGGATCGGTGCGGCGGCCTGCGATGCGGCGCGCAGCGTCGGCTACACCGGGGCCGGGACCGTCGAATTCATCGTTTCCGCCCATCGCCCCGACGAGTTCTTCTTCATGGAGATGAACACGCGTCTGCAGGTCGAGCACCCGGTCACCGAGATGGTCACCGGCATCGACCTCGTCGAGCAACAGATCCGAGTGGCGCGCGGCGAACCTCTGGGTATTGCCCAGGAAGACATCGTGCTGACGGGTCATGCCGTCGAGGCACGGGTGTATGCCGAGGACCCCGCGGCTGGATTCCTGCCCACGGGTGGCACGGTGAACACCCTGATATGGCCGGGGAGCGCGGACGCTACCGGCGTGCGGGTGGACTCCGGCATCGACGCAGGGTCGGTGATCGGCACCGACTACGACCCTATGCTCGCGAAGATCATCTGCCATGGCGCCGACCGGACCGTCGCACTCGACCGGCTCGACGAGGCGCTCGCAAAGACCGTTCTCGTCGGCGTCGGCACCAACGTCGACTTTTGTCGATACGTCCTGCGCCACCCGCAGGTGCGCGCCGGCGACCTCGACACCGAACTGCTGGACCGGCTGGTGGCCGACTACGCGCCGCCGTCGCCGACACCGGCCGCGCTGATCGCGGGTGCGCTCGGCGCGCTGCCGCTCGGTACCTCCGACGACGTGTGGAGCAGTGCTATCGGCTTCCGGATCGGCGCGCCGTCGCCCGTCGTGACCCGCCTCGACTGCGACGGTCACCGGTACACGGTGAGCGCGCGGGTCACCGACTCGGACACCCGTACGCTGCACGCCGACGCGACCATCCTCGACGAGGAGGGCGAGTCGGTGTGGGCGGGCGCGGCGTATGTGAAGCCCCGCACGGGCGCCGTGACGGTCCGCTGCGACGGCGTCGGGTCCCGGTGGGTGGTCCAGTCCGGCGCCGGGAGCGCAAGCGAGCGGGCCGAATCCGGCATCGTCGGACTCCAGCGCTGGGTCTGCGGCGAGGACGGCACCTGGATCATGCGGCTCGCGCACGCGCTGTCCTCCTCCGACGAGGAGCAGACCGCCGGGGACGTCCGCAGCCCGATGCCCGGCACCGTCGTCGCGGTGCCCGGCGTCGACGGGCAGACGGTTTCGGTCGGTGAGCCACTCGTCGTCGTCGAAGCGATGAAGATGGAGCACACGCTGCGCGCGCCGGTCGCCGGTGTCGCGACGATCAGTGTGGGGGCCGGGGATAAGGTGACCGCCCAGCAGGTGCTGGCGCGCGTGACTCCCGACGAGACTGGCGAGACAGACGGATAAGAAAGGCGGCTCTGCGGTGGAACTGTCTCAGGAGTACACCGACCTGGTGCACACGGTGCGCGACTTCGCGCGGTCCGTGGTGGCACCGGTGTCGCTCAAACACGACGAGGAGCACAGCTTTCCGTACGAGGTCGTGGCCCAGATGGGACAGATGGGCCTGTTCGGGCTCCCGTTCCCCGAGGAATACGGCGGGATGGGCGGCGACTACTTCGCGCTCGCACTGGCGCTGGAGGAACTCGGCAAGGTCGACCAGTCGGTGGCGATCACCCTCGAAGCCGGCGTCGGTCTGGGCGCCATGCCGATCTTCCGGTTCGGCACCGACGAACAGAAGCAGACGTGGCTGCCCGACCTCGTTGCGGGCAAACGGCTGGCCGGGTTCGGCCTGACCGAGCCGGGGGCCGGCTCCGATGCCGGCGCGACGGCCACCACCGCGGTCGCCGACGGCGACGAGTGGGTGATCAACGGGTCCAAGCAGTTCATCACCAACTCCGGCACCGACATCACCTCGCTGGTCACCGTCACCGCGGTCACCGGGTCGCGCGACGGCGGACGCAAGGAGATCTCGACGATCATCGTGCCGTCGGGCACCCCCGGGTTCACTGCTGAACCGGCCTACAACAAGGTCGGATGGAACGCATCGGACACCCATCCGCTGAGCTTCTCCGACGCCCGCGTGCCCGCGGAGAACCTGCTCGGCGAGCGCGGCCGCGGGTACGCCAACTTCCTGTCGATCCTCGACGAGGGGCGCATCGCGATCGCGGCGCTGGCGACGGGTGCGGCGCAGGGCTGCGTCGACGAGAGCGTCAAGTACGCGCAGGAACGCCAATCCTTTGGCAAACCGATCGCGCAATACCAATCGGTGTCGTTCGCGATCGCGCGGATGGAGGCCCGCGCCCACGTCGCGCGGACCGCCTACTACGACGCCGCGGCCAAGATGCTGGCCGGCAAGCCGTTCAAGAAGGAAGCCGCGATCGCCAAGATGGTGGCCAGCGAGGCCACAATGGACAACGCGCGTATGGCGACTCAGATCCACGGCGGCTACGGGTTCATGAACGAGTACCCCGTCGCCCGGCACTACCGCGATTCGAAGATCTTGGAGATCGGCGAGGGGACCACCGAGGTCCAGCTCATGCTGATCGCCCGGTCGTTGGGTCTCCCGTCGTGACTGACACCGTACGCGTCACGCAGCGCGGGCTGTGGTTCGAGGAGTTCGAGGTCGGTACGGTCTACGAGCACCGGCCCGGCCGGACCGTCACCGAGGCAGACAACGTTCTGTTCACGACGCTGACCATGAACACCCAGGCGCTGCACCTCGACGCCGCATTCGCGGCCACCCAGCCCGGATTCGACGGTCAGCGGCTGGTCAATTCGATGTTCACGCTGTCGACCATCGTCGGCCTGTCGGTGGCACAGCTCACGCAGGGCACCCTCGTTGCGAATCTGGGCTTCTCCGAGATCGCATTTCCCGCGCCGATGTTCGCCGGCGACACCCTGTACGCGGAGACCGAGTGCACCGGCAAACGGGAGTCCAAGTCGCGGCCTGGCGAAGGCGTCGTGGAGTTGGTCCACGTCGGGCGCAATCAGGACGGCACAGTCGTCGCGCGTGCCGCCCGATCCACGCTGGTGCGGTTGCGGCCGGGCGCGGACTGATCCCTAGTCGAAAAGGAGTACGTTCAGACCATGCCCACGAGTGGAATGTCTGATTTCCGATGGAGTCCGCCGGGCCCCGCGATGCTGTTCTGCCCGGCTGACCGGCCGGAACGCTACAACAAGGCCGCCGAGCGCGCCGACGTGGTCATTCTGGACCTCGAAGACGCCGTCGCAGCGGATCGTCGCGAGGCCGCGCGGGAGGCCCTCGTCGCCAACCAACTCGATCCTGATCGCACGATCGTCCGGATCAACGCGTCGACGACCGGCGAGGCGCGCCGCGATCTCGCCGCCATCGCCGAGACGACCTACCGCGTCGTGATGGTGGCCAAGGCGCAGACGGCCGACGAGGTCGCCCGGACCGAGATGCAGACGATCGCACTGATCGAGACCCCGCTGGGCGCGGTCAATGTGAACGAGATCGCCGCCGCACCCAACGTCATCGGGTTGATGTGGGGGGCTGAGGACCTCGTGGCCGGGCTGGGCGGATCGTCGTCGCGGTTCAGTCCCGACGAGCCGCGGGCCGGCACATATCGCGATCTGCCCCGCTACGTCCGCGCGGCGGTGCGCCTGGCCGCCGCCGCCAACGACCGGTTCGCCGTCGACGCGGTGCACCTGGACATCGACGACGTGGAGGGCCTGCGCGACGAAGTGCTCGACGCAGTGGCGCTCGGTTACCAGGCGACCGCCTGCATCCACCCGTCGCAGGTCGCCACGATCCGCGACGCCTACCGTCCCACCGCCGAGCAGATCGAGTGGGCCACCGCCCTTGTCGCCGCGGCCGACGACCACTCCGGGGTGTTCACCCACGACGGCAAGATGATCGACGGCCCGGTCTTGAACCAGGCCCGCGCCGTGCTGACCAGGGCCGGTTGCTGACTGCGGGTTGCTAGTCGGCTCAGCTGCCCAGCGAGCCATTCCCCGACGGCGGTGGTGACGAACGGCGCACCGCGCGCATCATGCAGTTCGCGGTCTCTCCGTTGTACCCGTATCGACGGATGATCAGATCACCGTCGTAGGCATCGTAGATGGAGCAATAGACGTCGCCACCCATGTAAGAGGTGACTTTGACTCCGAAGCGGTCCCCGACGGTGACCGGGCCTTGTCGAGCCCGCTCGGTTCCGCAGAATGTCTGTTCGTACCCGCGGGGCCAAGTCGCGGTGGCGCAGTCGTCGGAGATGACGCCGGCGTAGACGATGACGTCCTCGCCCTCGGTGTAGGCCGAGGCCTGCCCGGTACCGGATGCTAGGCCAAAGGCCAGTGCTGCCCCCATGCCCAGAGTTGTAAGTATCCGCATCGTAGAGATTCCCATCTTGTCGTGCGCCGGGTACGTTAGCCCGCGTAATGGGCATTACGGAAATTTGCGTCGATCGGGGTTGCCGTAGTAGACACTCGCCGGGATGGCCAACTCTGAGGTGCCGACCGTCGCGATCAATCGTCGTCGGCGCACCACGTGAGGATGTACTAGCCTGGAGCGCTGGCGCCCCGCAATTTCCTCGTGGCGCCGGGGGAAACAACCGAGGAGTCAGTACGCATATGAGTTACCCACCCAGCGGCTACGGCCAGCAGCCCGCCCCGCACGACCCGTCGGCCTATGGCCACCAGGCCCACGCTCAGCAGGCCTACGCCCACCAGGGTTATGACCCGCAGGCCTACGGTCAGCAGCAGGCCTACGGTCAGCAGGGTTACGGCCAGCAGGGCTACGGTCAGCAGGGCTATGGCCAGCCGCAGGTGTACGGCCAGCAGGGTTACGGCCAGCCGCAGGGCTATGACCCGCAGGCGTACGGCCAGCAGGGCTACTACGGCCAGCAGGGCTACCACGGCCAGCCGCAGGCGTACACCCCGCCGAAGCCGCCGAGCCAGGGCCTGCCGTCGAACATCGCGCAGATTCTCGCCTTCACCACACTCGGGCTCGCGGTGATTCTTTTCGTCCTCGGGTTCTTCGCGTCGACCTTCAACCTGGAGTGGGCGATCATCTTGATCGTTCTCAGCGCGATCGCGGGTTCGGCCGGACTCGCCAAGGAGAAGGTGCTTGCGACGGTGGTCACCGCGGTGGCCGCGGTCGCCTTCGCCGGCGGATTGGCGCGTGTCCTCATCCTCGATGCCTGGTTCGACAGCAGCAAGGCGGTCATCTGGGTGAGCATCTTCTTCGGCCTGCTCACCCTGGGCGTCGCGATCTTCTGGCTGATCGTCACCCTCGGCAAGGTGAAGATTGCTCCCGAGCCGGGCTCCGAAGCCGCGACCGATGCCGACGAGGCGTCGGAGACCGCAGCTGAGTCCACCACCACCACCACCACCGCACCTGCGGCAGCACCCGCTCCCGCGCCGACCCCGGCGCAGGGCTACGCCTACCCAACTGCGCCGGAACCCGCCGCGGCGCCCGAGGCCGCCGTGCCCGCCGAGTCCGCGGCTTCGGCGACCACGCAGGTCGTCGACACCGGTGCCACCGCCGCCGGCAGCGACGGCACCGCCACGACGGTGATCAACACCGGCGAGCAGCAGCACTAGCCGGTCGTCAGGCCGCGTAATCGCAAGGCGCCCCGACCCATTCGGTCGGGGCGCCTTCGCATCGGCGCAGTGATTTTCCCCTCGTCCGGCGCGCCTGCTCCGCCTCTCCGGACGGGGCTGCGACGCTGAACAGCGATGAATGGATCGACCGGAACCCTCGCTGCACGCCTGAGGCAGGTGCGCCGAACCCAGCGCGAGCACGCCGTCGCCTCCGCGGGGACGGCTCGTGAGCTGGTGATCGTCGCCTTCGCGGTGCCCGTGGTGGCGCTGGCCCTGCTCGCCGCGGTGGTCGCGGTCACGATGGCCTTGGCGGGCAGTGGATTCGGCGCCTTCGGCGCGGTCCTCGGGTCGGCGTGGCTGTGCCTGCACCAGGTGCCGCTGTCGGTCGGCGGCGTCGAGATCTCCGCGCTGCCCCTGCTCCCCACGATCGCGGTGTTCGTCGCCGTCGTCCGCTACGCCGGCCCCTCGGCCCGCCTGCGCACCACCCCGGCCGACCTCGGCGCCCTCGTCGCCGCAGCTGCCGGCGGGCCCCTGCTGATCACCGCGCTCGCGCTCGCGCTGGTCTTCGACGGCAGTTCGGTGGTGCCGGTCAACCCGCCCAACGCGCTATGGGCGTTCGCCTCGACCGTCCTCATCTACGGCGGTGGCACCCTTGCCGGTATCGGTCGCCGCGACTGGCGGGAGTGGTGCGAGCGCGCAGGCATCACCGGTGACCGGCTCACCGACCTCGTCGCCGGGATCCGCACCGGCGTCCTCGCCGCACTCATGTTGGTGGGTGCCGGAGCCGTGGCCGTTTGCGTGCTGCTGATCGTCAACTGGCAGTCGGTCTCCGCGGTCATCGCCGGGGGCAACGGAATCGACGGTTACCTCGGGCTGGTCGTGGTGTCGCTCCTCTACCTGCCGAACCTCGCCGTCGACGGGGCCGCCGTGCTACTCGGCACTCCGGTCCACATGGGCGCGGCTACCGTCGACGTCTTCGATCCGCAAACCGGAGCGGTGCCCGCGCTGCCGATCTTCGCGATCCTGCCCGGCCCACCGCCCATCCGTTTCCTGTGGGCCGCCGTCCTGGTCGTGCCGCTGGTCGTCGCCGTTTGGGCGGCGCTGCAGATGCGCCACCACGACCCGATGCGCAACCTCCGGCGTGTCGCGATCAGTGCCGCCTCCGCCGCCTCCGCCCTGCTCGTCGCAACTGTCATTGCGGGCGGGACGGTGGGGGAGTTGGGGCGCGCCGGTGCTGAGGGGCCGCTGGTCGCGGTGGTCGCTTTCGGCGCGTTGATGGTGGTCGGTGCGATCGTGGCCGGATTGCACGCCATGGGCGACGAGGCGAAGGCGGCACGCGCCGCGGCCGCCACGAGTCGGGAGCAGGTGTCCGGCGACGCCGACGAGGGGACCGATGCTATCGACGAGGCGCAGGCCGAGGTTCAGGAGAGTGTTCCGACCCCGGTGTTCTACCGTCCCGACGACGATGCCCCCGTCATCGACGTCGAGGACCTCATGTTCGTCGACGACGCAGACCTGATGTTCGTCGACGACGAGGCGGCCGACTAGAATTCCCGCTCGTGACGGCAGAGGCGATCAGGTGACGGTGCCCGTCGTCGTCTTGGCATCGGGAGCCGGGTCGCTGCTCTCCGCCCTGCTCGACGTCGCCGCGCAGCAGGACTCGCCATTCGACGTCGTGGCCGTGGGTGTCGACCGGGACTGTCGCGCCGCCGAACTCGCCGCCCAGCGGGATCTGCCGGTGATCACGTGCCGAGTGGGTGAGTACGCCGACCGCGACGACTGGGACCGCGCGCTGACCGAGCAGGTCGCCGCCGTCGGACCGGAGTGGGTGGTGACCGCCGGGTTCATGAAGATCCTCGGGCCGTCCTTCCTGCACCGCTTCGCCGGGCGAGTCGTCAACTCCCACCCGGCCCTGCTGCCGGCCTTCCCCGGCGCACACGCGGTCACCGACGCACTCGACTACGGTGTCAAGGTCACCGGGACGACCGTGCACCTCGTCGACGGCGGGGTCGACACCGGCCCGATCCTCGCTCAGGAAACCGTCGCGGTCAGCCCCGACGACACCGAGGAAACCTTGCACGAACGCATCAAATCCGTCGAGCGGGTACTGCTCGCCGACGTCGTCACAGCCCTCACCACCCGTGGGGTGGTCACCGACGGACGAAAGGCTCACATCCCGTGACCGACACCAAACGGCCCATCCGACGCGCATTGATCAGCGTCTATGACAAGACCGGCCTGGCGCAGTTGGCGACCGCGCTGCACGGCGCGGGCGTCGAACTCGTGTCGACCGGCTCGACCGCCAAGACGATCGCGGCGGCCGGGGTCCCCGTCGTCGAGGTGTCGGAGTTGACCGGGTTTCCCGAATGCCTGGAGGGTCGGGTCAAGACATTGCACCCGCGCGTGCACGCCGGCATCCTTGCCGACCTCCGCAAAGACGACCACCGTGCGCAGCTCGACGAACTCGGCGTCGCCCCCTTCGAACTGGTCGTGGTGAACCTGTACCCCTTCACGCAAACGGTCGCCTCTGGTGCGTCACCGGACGAGTGCATCGAGCAGATCGACATCGGCGGACCGTCGATGGTGCGCGCCGCTGCCAAGAACCACCCGTCGGTGGCTGTGGTCGTCGACCCCGCCGACTACGACGAGGTCGTCGCCGCGGCCGCCGGTGGGGGATTCTCGTTGGAGCAGCGGCAGGGTCTGGCCGCCAAGGCGTTCCGCCACACCGCCGACTACGACGTGGCCGTCGCCTCCTGGATGACGTCGGTCGTCGCGCCCGAACCTGACTCGGTGTTCCCCGGCTGGGCCGCCGGCACCTGGGACCGCACCGCCGTGTTGCGCTATGGGGAGAATCCGCACCAGGCCGCGGCGCTGTACGCGAACCATGATGGCGCCGCCGGACTCGCGAAGGCGCAGCAGTTGCACGGCAAGGAGATGTCGTTCAACAACTACACCGACGGTGACGCCGCGTGGCGCGCCGCGCACGACTTCGCCGCACCGGCCGTCGCGATCATCAAGCACGCCAACCCGTGCGGGATCGCCATCGGTGCCGACATCGCGCTGGCACATCGCAAGGCCCACGAGTGCGACTCGGTCAGCGCGTACGGCGGCGTTATCGCGGCCAACCGCGAGGTGAGTGTCGAGATGGCCGAGCAGGTCGCCGAGATCTTCACCGAGGTCATCATTGCGCCCGGGTACGCCGATGGCGCTGTCGAGATCCTGGCCAAGAAGAAGAATCTGCGGATCCTCGTCGCGACCCCGCCGTCGCGGACCGGCGTCGAGATGCGGCCGATCTCCGGCGGTCTACTGCTGCAGCAGCGCGACGTCCTCGACGCCGACGGTGACGACCCGTCGAATTGGCGTCTCGTCGCCGGGGAGGCAGCCGACATCGCGACGTTGACCGATCTCGAGTTCGCTTGGCGGGCTTGCCGCGCGGTGAAGAGCAACGCCATTTTGCTCGCCGTCGCCGGAGCATCGGTCGGCGTCGGGATGGGGCAGGTCAACCGCGTCGATTCCGCGCACCTGGCCGTGCAGCGCGCCGGTGCCCGCGCGAGGGGTTCGGTCGCCGCGTCGGATGCGTTCTTCCCCTTTGCCGACGGCCTGCAGGTACTCATCGACGGCGGCGTGCGTGCCGTCGTGCAGCCCGGTGGCTCGATTCGCGACGAGGAGGTCATCGCCGCCGCCGAGCAGGCCGGGGTCACCCTCTACCTCACCGGGGCACGCCACTTCGCGCACTGACGGCGTACCCGGCGGGCGTGGACGCCAGCGGCGTCAGCGGACCGTGACGGGGGTGACGGCGAGGCGGGTGCGGAAGCATCCCGCCGAAAGACTTGGCGTGCTGGCGTGGTTAGCCAAGCCTAATCTGTTGTCGGGTGAGCGGGAAGTGGGGGCTCGGTGGGCAGGGAATGGGGCTCGGTCGGCGGGTACGTTGGAACCGTGGCCAACACTCCGACGTCCAGTCCCGCTCCGTCCCCGCGCACCGTCGGGGAGTTGCGGGCCAGTGACCATGTACAGCGACATCTGCGCGACGAGATCCGGCACAACCTGCTGACCGCGCTGCGCAACGGCGACGACCCGTGGGTCGGCATCGTCGGCCTGGAGTCGACGGTGATCCCGCAACTGGAGCGCTCGCTGCTCGCCGGCCACGACGTCGAGCTGCTCGGCGAGCGCGGCCAGGGCAAGACCCGCATCCTGCGCACCATCGCCGGGCTGCTCGACGAGTGGACACCGGTGATCGCGGGCGCCGAGCTGGGGGAGCACCCGTTTGAGCCGATCACCCCGGGCTCGCAGCGCCGTGCCGCCGAGCTGGGCGACGACCTGCCGATCGAGTGGCGCCATCGCAGTGAGCGCTACAGCGAGAAACTGGCGACACCGGACACGTCGGTGGCCGACCTCGTCGGCGACATCGACCCGATGAAGGTCGCAGAAGGGCGCAGCCTCGGCGACCCGGAGACCATCCACTTCGGCCTCATCCCGCGCGCGCACCGCGGAATCGTCGCCATCAACGAGCTGCCCGACCTCGCCGAGCGCATCCAGGTGTCGATGCTCAATGTGATGGAGGAGCGTGACATCCAGGTCCGCGGCTACTCGTTGCGGCTTCCCCTCGATGTGTTGGTGCTGGCCAGTGCCAACCCCGAGGACTACACCAACCGCGGCCGGATCATCACCCCGCTCAAGGATCGCTTCGGCGCGGAGATCCGCACCCACTACCCGATCGAGCTCGACGATGAGATCGGCGTGATCGAGCAGGAGGCCGATCTGCTGGCCACCGTGCCCGACTACCTTCTGGAGATCCTGGCGCGCTTCACTCGCTACACCCGCGAGAACCCGGCCATCGACCAGCGTTCGGGTGTCTCTGCGCGTTTCGCGATCGCCGGTGCGGAGACGGTTGCGGCGGCGGCGCTGCACCGCGCCGCCGTCCTGGCTGAGGAAGCCGCTGTGGCTCGCGTCGTCGATCTGGAATCGGTGGTCGAGGTGCTGCGCGGCAAGATCGAGTTCGAGTCGGGGGAGGAGGGGCGCGAACTGGAGATCCTCGCGCACCTGCTCCGCAAGTCGGTGGCCGACACCGTGCGCGAGCACCTAGGAGGAATCGACCTAGCGCCGCTCGTCGTCGCACTTGAAGAGGGTCATCCAGTCGTGACGGGTGACCGCGTCTCGGCGGCAGACCTGCTGGGGTCGCTACCGGCTGACGAGCCCGTCGACAAGACCGTGGAGGCGATCGCCGCGCGTTTCGACGCCGAGACCGACGGGGAGCGCGCCGCAGCGGTCGAGTTGGCTCTGGAAGGCCTGTTCCTCGCGCGTCGGATCGGCAAAGAGGCCGACGACGAGGGTCAGACCGTTTACGGATAGCGAACCGCCGATGCCGCAGCACACCTCCGACGACGAACCCGGGCGCAACCGGCGCAACTTCCACCGGTCGCGCTACGACCGCTACCGCGGTGGGCCCGATCCGCTGGCACCGCCGCTGGACCTGCGCGAGGCGCTCGACGAGATCGGTGCCGACGTCATGGCCGGATCGTCGCCCCGCCGAGCGATCCGAGAGTTGTTGCGCCGCGGTATGCCGGGGATGCGCGGCCTCGACGAACTGCGCGAGCGGATCAATCGGCGGCGCAACGAGATGCTGCGCAACCGCAACCTCGACGGGACGTTCCAGGAGATCCGGGAGCTGCTCGACCGCGCCGTCCTCGAAGAGCGCAAGCAGCTGGCCCGTGATCTCGACGACGACGCACGGTTCGCCGAGATGCAACTGGGCAACCTGCCGCCGTCGACCGCGGCCGCGGTCAACGAACTGGGTGAGTACCAGTGGCGCAGTGCGCAGGCGCGCGAGGACTTCGAGAAAATCCGCGACTTGCTCGGGCGGGAGTTGCTCGAGCAGCGCTTCGCCGGGATGAAAGATGCCCTCGAGGGGGCCGACGAGAACGACCGGCAGGCGATCACCGAAATGCTGTCGGATCTGAACGAATTGCTGGCCAAACACAACCGCGGTGAGGACACCACCGACGAGTTTGCCGAGCTCATGGACAAACACGGCCAGTTCTTCCCCGAGAACCCGCGCAATACCGACGAGCTGGTTGAATCGCTGGCCCGCCGCAGCGCGGCCGCGCAGCAGTTCTACAACTCGCTCTCGCCCGAACAGCGCGCAGAGCTGGATCAGTTGTCGCAACAGGCGTTCGGCTCGCCCGACCTGATGGCGGCACTCGCCGGCGTCGACGACCAGCTGCGCATGGCCCGACCCGATCTCGACTGGAACGGCTCGCAGGGGTTCTCCGGCGACCAGCCGATGGGTCTGGGGGAGGCCGCGGCGGCGATGGCCGACCTCGCCGAACTCGACCAGCTCAGTGAGGCGATGAGCCAGCAGTACGCCGGTGCCGATCTCGCCGACATCGACCTGGAGGCGCTGGCCCGACAGTTGGGCGACGATGCCGCGGTCGACGCCCGCACCCTGGCGGAGCTGGAGAAGGCCCTGCGGGATCAGGGCTACTTCGAGCGCGGCGCCGACGGTGAGCTGCGTTTGAGCCCCAAGGCGATGCGCCAGCTGGGGCAATCGGTGCTGGCCGACATCGCCGAACGCCTCACCGGCCGCGGCGAGCGGTCGACGCGGCTGTCGGGAAGGCTCGGCGAGCCGACCGGGGCGACCCGGGAGTGGGCGTTCGGCGATACCGAGCCGTGGGACGTGTCCCGCACGATCACCAACGCGGTGCTGCGAGAAGCGGGAGCCGGCGGGTTCGTGCCGGGGAGCGGCGTGGCGATCGATGTCGGCGACGTGGAGATCACCGAGACCGAGGCGCGCAGCCAAGCGGCGGTCGTACTCCTCGTCGACACCTCGTTCTCCATGGAAATGGAGGGGCGCTGGACGCCGATGAAGCGGACCGCGATCGCCCTGAACCACCTGATCTCCACGCGGTTCCGCACCGACGAGCTGGCCGTGATCGCGTTCGGGCGGGAGGCGCGGACCATTGACGTCGGGGAACTGGCCGGGTTGTCGCCACGGATGGAGCAGGGCACCAACCTGCACCACGCGCTGCTACTCGCGCAGCGGCACCTGCGTCGGTTCCCGCATGCGACGCCGGTCGTGCTGATCGTCACCGACGGTGAGCCCACCGCGCACCTGGACCCGTCGGGTGAGCCGTTCTTCTTCTACCCGCCGCATCCGCAGACAATCGGCCTGACCGTCGCCGAACTCGACCATGTGGCGCGGATGGGGGCACAGGTCACGATCTTCCGTCTCGGCGACGATCCGGGGCTGGCGATGTTCATCGACCGGGTGGCGCGTCGGATCGGTGGCCGCGTCGTGGCACCCGACGTCGACGGTCTCGGTGCCGCGGTCGTCGGCGACTATCTGCGAGGGCGCCGAGGTCGGTAGCCGAGAAACCCAGGACTACTCTGACGGCAGTGTCAGGCGTTGTGTCGGGTTTCACCGTCATCTTCTTGGTGATCGGGATCGGCTATGTCCTGGGCCGCTCGGGAAATCTTGGCCCCACCGGCACCGACGTCCTCTCGCGACTGGTGTTCTTCGTCTGCACCCCCGCATTGCTCTTCCACGCGCTGGTGACTTCCGATCTGCGCGACGTCTTCTCGTCGACGCTGGTCATCGCGGGCGGGACGGCGCTGACCGTCGGCCTCCTCTACGTCGTTGTCGCTCGTCTTTGGCTGCACCGTGCCGTTCCCGAGTTGGTGATCGGCGCGCTCTCGTCGTCGTATGTGAACAGCGTGAACCTCGGTGTCCCGATCGCGATGTACGTCCTCGACGACCGGTCGTTCATCGCGCCGCTGCTGCTGTTCCGGATCCTCATCTATTCGCCGATGGCGCTGATCGCCCTCGATCTTTCGACGCTGAAAGGCGGCGGGGGCAGTGTGTGGCGCGACGCGATTGTCACACCGCTGACCAACCCCATCCTCGTCGGCGGTGCGGCGGGACTGGTGGTGTCCGGCGTCGGGTGGCATCCGCCGCAGGCGCTCCTGGATCCGTTCCGGATGCTCGGCGAGGCGTCGGTGCCGCTTGCCCTGGTGGTGTTCGGGTTGTCCCTGACCGTCAGCCGGAAGTCGACGGCGGCAGTCGAGGACGGGGGAACCCCAGCGGCGCCGACGGTGAGTACGCGTCCCGACGTCGCACTCGCCGCGATCCTCAAGATGCTGGTCATGCCGGCTCTTGCCTACGTGGTGGCGCGATGGGGATTCGGGCTCGATGGTCACGACCTCTTCGCGCAGGTGGTCATCGCAGCACTGCCGACGGCGCAGAACGTGCTGGTCTATGCGGTGCGCTATCAGCGCGGCAGGGCGCTGGCCAGGGACTCGGCACTGGTCACGACGTTGGCGTCGATCCCGGTGATCGCGGTGATCGCCGTCGTCTTGGGATAGGGCCCGCGACGGAGGCGCGCTGAGACGACTCTCACCGGCACCGCCTGCCCGGTTTGCGGTAGCTTTTGAGCTATCGCCAGTCATCGACATAAGGATTGCAGTGAGTGCCCCCGAAAACCCCGACGAGACGCGCAACGACGTTGCGGGTGACCCGCTGCCACCCGCCGACGCGGTGTACTACTCCGATCGGGTGGCCTATCCGGCACAGGGAATCCCGGCCGGGCAGGAGCAGGCCGCCGCGGACTACCTGACGAAGCCGCAGCCGGGCTATCTGCAGCAATCGCACGACAGCTACCTCGCGCAGTGGCAGGCCCAGGCCCAACCGGAGCCGCAATCGGCGAGTGCGGGCGAGCCCGCCCAGCCCAGCCAGGGCTACCCCGCACAGCCGAGCCCGGGCTACCCCGCACAGCCGAGCCCGGGCTACCCCGCACAGTCGAGCCCGGCCTATCCCGCACAGCCGGTGGGATACCCAACGCAGCCGAGCCCGGCCTATCCCGCACAGTCGGCGGGATACCCCGGCCCTGCATATCGGCCGCAAGACTCGTACGCGGCGGCCTACGGTTCGGCCTATGGCGCGCCCGGGTACCCGGCGTACCCCTTGAAGCCATCGATCAATGGCTTGTCCGTTGCAGCGTTGTGCGTCGGGATCGTCGGACTGTTCCTGACCTTCTGCTTCCTCGTGTCCGGGTTCGTCACGGGGTTGGCTGCAATTCTGCTCGGCGTCTTCGGCCTCAAGCAGGTCAATGCCGATCCCAACCCCCACGGCGCGAGCAAGGCGATGGCGATTATCGGCATCGTGGTCGGCGTGGTGCAGATTCTGATCGCAGCGCTACTCGTCGTCGCCATCGCCGCAGACGCACTCAACTAGCCGCCAAGAACGGAGAAGCCCGCAGCATGAGCGAACCGCACAACGCCGGTGACGAATGGACTTCGGTCAACCTCAGCAAATCCTCGGCAGCCCCCGATCCGGTACCGCCCGTGGGTCCGCCGCCCGGATACGTTGCGCCCACGCCGGACTACGCCGCGGCACCGCCCCCGGTGTACGGCTCGCCGCCGCCGGTCTATGGCACGCAGGCACCCGGCTACGGGGCGCCGGCCTACCAGCCCACCGGATACCCGGGCGCGACGGCGGATCCGTACAACGCCGCCTATGGCTACCCGGCCTATCCGGTGCAGTCGTCGCAGAGCGACCCGCTGGCGATCGCTGCCCTGATCTTCGGCATTCTCGGGTTCGTGTGCTGCCTCCCCGGACCGGTCGGACTGATCCTGGGCATCATCAGCTGGCGCAAGTCCAACGCCGATCCCCTCTCCGGCGGCAGCAACCGCGGAATGGCCATCGCCGGGACGATTCTCGGTGGGATCAGCACGGCCATCATCGTCGTGTACCTGGTCTTCGTGGTCGTCGTCGGAATCGCAGGGTCGGCCTAGCGCGTCGCGGCGGGGGCTCGTTTTGGTCCCGACGGCCCTTCGCCTGTATTCTGGTCGGGTTGCGCGCCCACCGGGTAGGACCCGGGGATGTCGGCGCAGACACAGGACTTGAGTGAAAGAAGGGCACAACCATGGCCGTACCGAAGCGCCGCATGTCGCGGGCCAACACCCACAGCCGCCGTTCGCAGTGGAAGGCGGAGAACCCCGCGCTGCAGGAAGTCAAGATCAACGGCGTTCCGCAGCGTCTGCCGCGTCGTCTCGTGAAGGCCGCCGAACTCGGCCTGATCGACATCGACCGCCGCTAATCACAGCACCGAAAAGGGGCGCCCGCACTCACCGTGCGGGCGCCCCTTTCGTAGCTGCGATTCGCTGATCAGGCCTGCGCGATCACCTTGTTCACGATGCGCGAGAGGAAGTTCGGCACCACCTTGCTGGCGTTGTTGAGCACCGTCGTCTGCATACCCACCGAGTAGTGCGTGCGGTGGATCAGCTTGTCGGCGCTGCTCGGATGGACCGAATCCCACACGCGGTCGGCGATCTGCTCCGGCGTGATCCGGATGCCCAGCGTCTTCGCCGACTTCGAATCGGCGTCGGCCAAAGCGGTCTTCGCCCACAGCGGCCAGATCGCGACGACGCGGATGTCGTCCTTCTGCCACTCGAGCTCCAGCGCCTCGGTCAGGCCGGCGACGTAGAACTTGGAGGCCGAGTACGTCGCGATCTCGGGCTGGCCGTAGATCGCCGACGCCGAGGAGATGTTGACCAGGTGCGCACCGGGCGTCGCCTTGAGGTACGGGAACGCGGCCTGGGCGCCCAGGGTGACGCCGGTGACGTCGATGTCGATCTGGCTGGCGACCGCCTCGGGCGAGATCGAATCCAGGCGACCGGCGACGAGGATGCCGGCGTTGTTGTCGAGCACGTCGAGCTTGCCGTCGGTGTGCGACGTGAAGTCGGCCAGCGCCTTGGTCCATTCGTCGGCCTTGCGGACGTCGAGGTGGCCGGTGATGAACTCGGGATGGTCCTTCTTGACCGCCGCGAGCGCCTTGTCGTCGTAGTCGTAGACGCCGACGGTCCATCCTTCGCGGGCGAAGCGCTCCGCGGTGGCCAGGCCGATTCCGGCAGCGCCGCCGGAGATGAAGATCGAGGGCATGATTTGCCTACCTTCAGGTTGAT
>CAZVVS010000053.1:0-17551 GCA_964630585.1 uncultured Gordonia sp. | reverse complement strand
ATGAGGGCCCCTGGCCCGCGAGTCGTCTGCCGAGTCGCTGACCCGCACAGTAAGAGCACTCCGACGGAGTTTCACGTCGATCGAGGCCGCCCGCTCGGCGATGGAGGTACCGGCACTGCGCGGGGGGTCGTCGGCCTATTGCGCCCTGCACCGTAGAATTGGTTGCAGCCCGAAACCATTCGGGCGATCTCCTTTACCCGATGGGAAGTAGCCAGTGCCGCCGACGACCTCCAGCCGGACGGTCCACCCCACCGTGATCGTCGCGGTCCTGTGCGCGTCGGGCATCGCCGTCTCCCTGATGCAGACGATGATCGTGCCGCTCATCTCGACGCTGCCGCAGATTCTGGCGACCAGCAACAGCAACGCCGCATGGGCGTTGACGGTGACGCTGCTCGTCGGTGCGATCACCACGCCGATCGGCGGACGCCTGGGCGACATGTACGGCAAGAAGCTGGTCCTGCTGATCAGCGTCGGCGGCGTGGTCGTCGGATCGGTGGTGTGTGCGCTCTCCAATGGTTTGGCACTTTTCCTCGTCGGCCGCGGATTGCAGGGCATCGGCGTCGCCACCATCTCGCTGGGTATCAGCATCATGCGCGACTGCGTCCCGCCCGAGCGCCTGGGCAAAGCGGTAGCGGCGATGAGTGCCTCTCTGGGCGTCGGCGGCGCCCTGGGCCTCCCGATCGCGGCGGTCATCGCCCAGGTCACCTGGCACGCCCTCTTCTGGGTCGCCGCCGCATTCGCCCTTGCCTGCTGGCTCGGAATCGCGCTGATCGTCCCCAACGCGCCCGGCCACCGGTCGGCCGGCTTCGACTATCTCGGCGCCGTCGGGCTCTCTGTCGCACTCACCGCGCTGCTCCTGGCGCTATCCAAGGGCCCGACGTGGGGGTGGACGTCGGTCACCACACTCGGGTCATTCGCCCTCGCGGCCGTGGCATTCGCGCTGTGGGGCGTCTACCAGTGGCACCGCGACCACCCGCTCGTCGACCTGCGGATCAACGCGACCCGAACGGTCGCGCTCACCAACGTCGCGTCGGTGGCGGCCGGATTCAGCATGTTCGCGATGACTCTCATCCCTGTGCAGATCCTGATGTCGCCGACAGCCACGGGCACCGGCAACGGGCTGTCGATGACCACCGCCGGACTCCTCCTGGCCCCCGGTGGCCTGGTGATGTTCGCCTGTTCCAACATCGGCGCGCGAATCACCGCCCGATTCGGTGCTCGCAATTCACTGGTGACCGGTGGCTGCGTCATGGCCACCGGCTACGTCATCCTCCTCGCCATGCTGGTGGCGGGCCAACACATCGACCCGTGGCTCATGGTCGTCATCAGTTGCATCACGTCCGGGGCGATCGGCATCGCCTATGCCGCCATGCCCGCGCTGATCATGAGCGCGGTGCCGCTGCGCCAGACCGGCGAGGCGAATGGCGTCAACGCGCTCATGCGCGTGTTGGGCACGTCGGTGTCCTCGGCGGTCGTCGGCATGGTGCTTGCGCAGTACGTCACGACGTTGCACATGGCGACCGGGCACGGAACGATCACCCAGGCCTTCCCCACCAGCACCGCCTACACGATCGCCGTGGTTATCTCCCTGGTCGCCTGCGCGGCGACCGTCGTCTCCGCCCTCGCCCTGCCGAAGACTGCGGCGACCGGCGAGATCGACTAGTCCGCCGAGGTCACCAGAAGCGCAGCAGGCACAGGCGGCCCAGGCTGACCGCATCCTCGACGGTCACCTGCGTCGGCTTGGACCACCGGTTGTGGTAGCGGACGTACACATCGCGGAACCCCGAAGTCTTCGGCGTCCAGTTGACGACGGCGACACCCTTCGCATTCGGCTTGGTCCAGGCGATCAGCGTCGCATCCCCCGATCCAGGCTTGGCACCGGCGGGTACGTCCCAGAAGTAGACGTAATTGCTGACCTTCTTCTTGGCCTTCGGGTCCTTCTTGTCCTTCGTCACCGGCTTGTCGACCTGCACACGACCGTCGGCGGGCCTGCCCGAGGTGGTGGGGGCGGTCGTCTTCGGCGTGCGCGGATCGATCTTGATCCCGACCGGATACCGGCAGCCCGTCCCGTAGACGGCGGTGTCACCGCCGACGACCGGTTGCCCCAGCGGCTTGGCCGCCGACGCCGGCGGTGCGACGAAGACGGTCGCCGCAAGGGCAGCTGCGGCGACCCCGGCGGACAGGCCGGCGCGGGTGCGTCGCGACGCGGGTGATGAAGCCATGACGGGAGTCCTTTGATCGCTCGGGTATCTCTCGTTACCGACCATTCTTCCAGATCAGGGCCGAAACCCTCGGATCAGCCCAATTCGACGATGAGATCGCCGCCGTGGGCGTCGGCCTGCGAACCCAGCGGCAGGGCGGCCACGGTGCCGGCCCGGGGCGCGGTGATCGTCGATTCCATCTTCATCGCCTCGATGGTCCCGATCGGGTCACCGGCGGCCACCTTGTCACCGACGGTGACCTTGATCGCGACGACCCCGTCGAACGGCGCGCCGACGTGGCGCGGGTTCTGCGGATCCGCCTTCGCCGCGGCCTCCGCGACCTCTCCAGCCGCCTCATCGCGCACGACCACCGACCGCAGTTGGCCGTTCACGGTGACCATCAGCGTGCGCTCACCGTTCTCGTCGACGTCGCTGACCGCGGCCAGGCCGATGGTCCGTTCGACGCCGGGCTCGAGCTCGACGTGTTCCTCGACCCCGGCGCGCAGGCCGTACAGGAACGCATTTGCCGACAGCCGCGAGGTGTCGCCGTACTTCTCGCGATGGGCGGCCAGGCCCGCGGTGGGCCCCGGGAACAGCAGGCGGTTCAGCGCCTCCCGACGGACGTGCCCCGATTGGCCCAGAGCAGCCTCGTCGGCGTCGCTCACCGGCTCCTCCGGCGGCGCCTCCCCACGGCCGGCGAGCACGCGACTGCGCAACGGCTCGACCCATCCGCCCGCCGGTTCGCCCAATTCGCCGCGGAAGAAGCCGATCACCGACTCGGGGATGTCGTATGCCTCGGGACGGGAGGCGAACTCGTCGGCGGTGACGCCCTTGGCGACGAGGGTCAGCGCCAGGTCGCCGACGACCTTCGACGACGGGGTCACCTTGACCAGCCGTCCGAGCATGCGGTCCGCGCCCGCGTAAGCGTCCTCGATCAACTCGAACCGGTCGGCCAAGCCCAGCGCCGCAGCCTGTTGGTAGAGGTTGGAGAGCTGCCCGCCGGGAATCTCGTGCTGGTAGACACGGCCGGTCGGCGGGTGCTGCCCGACGTCGAACGGTGCGTACACCTTGCGCAGCGCCTCCCAGTACGGCTCGAGTGCAAGCACGCCGTCGAGGTCGAGCCCGGTGGCGCGGTCGGTCCCGTCAAAGGCGGCGACGATCGCCGACAGCGACGGCTGACTCGTCGACCCGGACAGCGGGGCACTCGCCCCGTCAATGGCGTCCGCTCCGGCTTGGACCGCCGCCAGGTAGGTGGCTAGCTGCCCGCCGGCGGTGTCGTGGGTGTGCACGTGGACCGGCAGGTCGAAGTTCTTGCGGAGCGCGGTGACCAGCGTCGCCGCAGCCGGTGGGCGCAGCAACCCGGCCATGTCTTTGATCGCCAGGATGTGCGCGCCGGCGTCGACGATCTGCTCGGCCAGCCGCAGGTAGTAATCCAGGGTGTACAGGTCCTCGACCGGGTTGGCGAGATCGCCGGTGTAGCAGAGAGCGACCTCGGCGACGGTCGTCCCCTCCTCGCGCACCGCGTCGATCGCCGGGCGCATCGCGTCGACGCTGTTGAGGGCGTCGAAGATGCGGAAGATGTCGATCCCGGTCTGAGCCGCCTCTTCCACGAACGAGGTGGTGACGATGGTCGGGTACGGCGTGTAGCCGACGGTGTTCGCGCCGCGCAGCAGCATCTGCAGGCAGATGGTGGGCATGGCTGCGCGCAACTGCTCGAGCCGATCCCAGGGGTCCTCTTTGCAGAACCGCAGGGCGGTGTCGTAGGTCGCGCCGCCCCAGCACTCCACCGAGAACAGTTCCGGCGTGAGTGAGGCGACATACGGTGCTACGCGGACCAGCCCACTGCTGCGAAGCCTCGTCGCCAACAGTGACTGGTGGGCATCGCGGAACGTCGTATCCGTGACCGCCACCGCATCCTGGTTGCGCAGAACGCTGGCGAATCCGGTGGGACCCAGGTCGCGCAGCCGGTCACGACTGCCCGTCTCCGGAGCAGAAAGTTCGAGCCCTACCAGCTTCTCCCGCGGGCGGATGACCGTCGCCGGGCGCTCGTACTCCCGGTTGATCGTGACATCGGCGAGAAACTCCAACAGGCGCGCCCATCGTGCGTCGGAGAGACGGTTGACGAGCAGTTCCGGGTGCTCGGCGATGAAACCGGTCGTCACCGCGCCGGCAGCGAACTCCTCGTCGGACAGCAACGACAGGAGGAACTCGATGTTGGTGGACACTCCCCCGATGCGGAACTCGCGCAGGGCCCGCCGGGCCCGCGTCAGCGCCGCACCGCGGGTCTTGCCGCGGCACGTGACCTTGACCAGCATCGAGTCGAAATACCCGGTGATCTCCGCCCCCAGGTAGGTCCCGCCGTCGATGCGCTCACCCGCGCCGCCGGGCGACCGGTAGGTGGTGATGGTGCCGGTATCCGGACGGAACTCGTTTGCCGGGTCCTCGGTGGTGACGCGGCACTGGACGGCGAACCCGTGCAGCTCGATCTGGTCCTGGGTGATGCCCAGTTCGGGCAGCGTCGCACCGGCGGCGACCTGGAGCTGCGCGGCGACCAGGTCGATGTCGGTGACCTCCTCGGTGACCGTGTGCTCCACCTGGATCCGCGGGTTCATCTCGATGAACACGTAGTGCCCGTCGGGCGCAAGGAGGAACTCGACCGTACCGGCTCCCTGGTAGCCGATCGCGCGCGCGAACGCGACCGCGTCGGCGCACATCGCATCGCGCACCGCCGGGTCGAGATCGGGTGCTGGTGCCTGCTCGACGACCTTCTGGTGGCGCCGCTGCACACTGCAGTCGCGCTCGTAGAGGTGCACGACGTTGCCAGCGCTGTCACCGAGGACCTGCACCTCGATGTGGCGCGGCGAAGTAACCGCCTGCTCGATGAACACCGTGCCGTCGCCGAATGCCGACGCCGCCTCCCGCGACGCCGCGGCCAGCGCGTCGCGCAGGTGCGCAGGGTCGTCGACGAGGCGCATGCCGCGCCCGCCGCCGCCGGCGACTGCCTTGACGAACAGCGGGAACCGCATCTGCCCGCCCTCCTCGGCAAGCGCGTCGAGGTCCGAACTCGGGTCGGTGGAGTCCAGAACCGGGACCCCGGCCTTGCGTGCGGTGGCGATGGCGGTCGCCTTGTTGCCCGTCCAGTCCAGTACCTCGGCGGGTGGGCCGACGAAGGTCAGGCCGGCCCGCTCACACGCCCGCGCCAGACCGGCGTTCTCCGCGAGGAACCCGTAGCCCGGGTACACCGCGTCGGCGCCGCATTCGCGGGCGACGTCGATGATTCCGTCGACGTCGAGGTAGGCACGGACCGGATGTCCGGGCTCCCCGATCTGGTAGGACTCGTCAGCGGCGTTGCGGTGCAGCGAGTTGCGGTCTTCGTAGGGGTAGACCGAGACGGTCTGCAACCCCAGTTCCCGACAGGCACGGATGGCGCGCACTGCGATCTCGGAACGGTTGGCGATCAGGACTTTGTGCACGTGGGCTGACTCCCTAATTGCGGACTGTCTTATTCCGGCCCGCTCGCTGCGCTCCCAGCGCCGACGGCACGTTGGGGCTGGCCGTCGTAAGCACTCAGCGGACGGATCAACGCGTTATCTGCGCTCTGCTCGATGATATGCGCCGTCCAACCGGTGGTCCGCGCCATCACGAAGATCGGCGTGAACGATCCGATGTCGAAGCCCATCAGGTGATACGCCGGGCCGGTCGGGAAGTCGAGGTTCGGCTTGATGCCGGTGCGTTCGTCCATCAGTGCGGCGAGTTCGGTGTAGATGTCGAGCCATTTGTGCTCGCCGAGGTGGTGGGAGACACGGACCAACGCGTCATACATCGTCGGCACCCGCGAATCACCGTTCTTGTAGACGCGGTGGCCGAAGCCCATGATCTTCTCCTTGCGCACCCGCTTGCCGTCGAGCCATTCGGTGACCCGCGCCGGGCGGTCGATGTCGATCATGTCGTGCATGACGGCCTCGTTCGCACCGCCGTGCAACGATCCCTTCAAGGCGCCGATCGCAGCGGTGACCGCGCTGTAGATGTCCGAGGTCGTCGAGGTGACCACTCGCGCGGCGAAGGTCGACGCGTTGAAGCTGTGCTCGGCGTACAGGATCAACGACTGCTCGAAAGCCTCGACGATCACCGGGTCGGGCACCTTCCCGAAGCACATGTGCAGGAAGTTCTCGGCGTAGCCGTAACCGTGGTGCGGGGCGATCGGCTCCAAACCGCGGCGCCGTCGCATATCCGCGGCGACAACCGTCGGCATCACCGCGAACATCCGTTGCGCCTTCTCCAGATTCGATGCCGGAGTCGCCACATCCTCGTCGGGGTCCAGCGTGCCCAGGAAGCTGATCATCGTGCGGCAGGTGTCCATCGGGTGGCAATTGTCCGGGATACGGTCGAGCACCGCCTGCGCCGAGCGGTCGAGCCGTCGGCTGGCCCGCTCCTTCTGCGTGAACTGTGCCAGCTGCCCGGGTGACGGCAGCTCGCCGAACCACAGCAGGTACGCCACCTCCTCGAAGCTGCACTGGGCCGCGAGATCCTGGACCGCGTAGCCGCGGTAGGTCAGCGAGTTGGTCTCCGGGACGACCTTGGAGATCGCGGTCGTGTCGACGACGACACCGGCCAATCCCTTACGGATCTCGGGTGCTTGGGCTGTGGTCATGGCTCACGCTCCTGGAATCGAGAAATTGAAAGTGGCCGTGTCGAACTCGTTGTAATCCGAGTAGCGCAGCAGCTCGTACAGCCGCGAACGGTGCTGCATTCCGTCGAGGAGGCCGGCCTGGGTGCCCTCCTGCGATATCTCGCGCAACCCGGCCTCCACCGCGCCCATCGCGATGCGCAGCGTGGTCACCGGGTAGATGACGGCGTTGTAGCCGAGGTCGCCCAGCTGCTGGGCGGTGAGCAGCTCGGACTTGCCGAACTCGGTCATGTTCGCCAGCAGCGGGGTGTCGACGGCGGCACGGAAGCGCTCGAACTCGCCGGCATCGGCCAGCGCCTCGGTGAAGATGAGGTCGGCGCCAGCGTCGACGTAAGCCTTGGCGCGGTCGATCGCCGCGTCGAGGCCCTCGATCGCGCGGGCGTCGGTGCGCGCGCAGATGACGAAGTTCTCGTCGCGGCGCGCCGACACCGCGGCCCGCAGCCGCTTGACCATCTCGATCGTCTCGACGACCGCCTTGCCGTCGAGGTGGCCGCAGCGCTTGGGATTCACCTGGTCCTCGAGGTGGCAGCCCGACAATCCCGCATCCTCGAGCGCGGTGATCGTGCGGGCCGCGCTCATCGGCTCGCCGAAACCGGTGTCGGCGTCGATGAGCGACGGCAGGTTGGTCGCGCGGGCGATCTGGCCGCCGCGCCCGGCGACCTCGCTCAGCGTCGTCAATCCGATGTCGGGCAGTCCCAGGTCGGCCGAAAGCACCGCGCCGGAGACGTAGACGCCCTCGAAGCCGATGTCCTCGACGAGCTTGGCGACCAGTGGCGAGAACGCCCCCGGCCAGCGCTGCAGGGTGCCCGAGGCCAACCCGGCGCGCAACGCCTTGCGCTTGTCGGTGTCGCTGATCGCGGAGGAGAAGAGGTCCATCAGAAGATCCCCTCGCCGATCGCCGGTGCGGCGGCCAGAACCGACGGTTCGACGACGACGTTGAGCGCACCCAACCCGCCGGCCGGGATTCCGGCCAGGCCCGCCACGGCGTCGAGGAAGCGCGTCTGCTCCGCGTGGGCCACCACACCGTCGGTCAGCGTGGTGAACTTGGCCTCGTACTGCTTGCGCGCAAAGGGGCGAGCACCGAGCGGGTGGGCGTCGGCGACGGCCAGCTCGTCGGTGATGACGGTCCCGTCCTTGAGGGTGATGACCGCGCGGGCGCCGAAGGCCTTCTCGTCGGGGTCCTCACTGTGGTAACGCCGCGTCCACTCCGGATCTTCGACGGTGGAGATCTTGCGCCACAGTTCGACCGTGTCGGGGCGCCCCGCGCGCTCGGGTGCATAGGACTTCGCGTGGTCCCACGTCCCGTCCTGCAGGGCGACGGCGAAGATGTACATGACCGAGTGGTCCAGCGTTTCGCGGCTCGCCGTCGGGTCGAACTTCTGCGGGTCATTGCTGCCGGTACCGATGACCACGTGGGTGTGATTGGAGGTGTGCAGAACGATCGACTCGATGTCGTCGGTGCTGCCGACGCGCTCGCGCATCCGGCGCGCGAGGTCGATCGGCGCCTGGCTCTGGTACTCCGCGGAATGCTCCTTGGTGTAGCTGTCGAGGATGGCGCGCTTGGGCTCGCCGGGCGCGGGCAGCGGCACGGTGTAGGTGGCGTCGGGACCGTCGAGCAGCCAGGCGATGACGCCGTCCTCGCCTTCCCAGATCGGCGACGGTGCGCCCTCGCCGCGCATGGCCCGGTCGACGGCCTCGATGGCGACCTTGCCGGCCAGGGCCGGGGCGTAGGCCTTCCAGCTGGAGATCTGCCCCTTGCGCGACTGACGGGTCGCGGTAGTCAGGTGCAGCGCCTGACCGACGGCCTGGTAGATGGTGTCGACGTCGAGGCCGAGCATCGTTCCGATGCCCGCTGCGGCCGACGGCCCGAGGTGGGCGACGTGGTCGATCTTGTGCTTGTGCAGCGAGATGCCGCGGACCAGGTCGATCTGGACCTCGTAGGCGGTGGCCAGTCCGCGGATCAGGTCACGGCCGGAAACACCCTTGTGCTGGGCGACGGCAAGCAGCGGAGGGATGTTGTCGCCGGGGTGGGAGTACTCGGCGGCCAGGAAGGTGTCGTGGAAGTCGAGTTCGCGCACGGCGACGCCGTTGGCCCAGGCGGCCCATTCCGGCGAGTACGCGCCGGTGATGCCGAACACCTGCGACCCGACCGCCGAGCCGTCGTCGGCCGGCGCGACGGGGTGGCGCAAGGCCTGCGTGCGGGCGGTCGTGACCGGTCGACGGGTGACCGATGCCGCGCTGACGGCGGCGTTGTCGATGACTCGATTGATGATCATCTCCGCGGTCTGCTCGGGAACCTCGACGGGGTCGACAGCGATCTGCGCGATCTTGTGGGCGAGGTGCTCCTCGATCGGGAAATCCTCGGCACTGCGGTGGGTACGAACCTTGTGGTTGATCATGTTTCGCACCATACGCACCTTTCGAAATAGATGTAAAGTGCCTGGTCATGCGTATTTATGTGTACTGATGTAGCATCATTTGCGAACTCTGTGTAAGCAAGGAGGCGTCGTGTCTGGTCACGCGGGGAAAACCCATTCCGGGGCCCGGCTGCGTCGCCTGCGCGAAGAGCAGAAGATTTCGCAGGCCGCGCTGGCCCGCCGGCTCGACCTCTCGACGAGCTACGTCAACCAACTGGAGAACGACCACCGGCCGCTGACGGTCCCGGTGCTGATGGCGCTGCGCCGCGAGTTCGACCTGGCGCCCGACTACTTCGCCAACGACACCGACGCCAGACTCGTCGGAGACCTGTCGGAGGCCGCCGGACACACCGAATTCGATGGCATCACGCAGGCCGAGATCGAAGAATTGGTGGCACGGATGCCGCGCGTCGGTAAGGCCATGGTCTCGATGCACCGGCGACTCGTCGCGGCGACCGGCGAACTGGACACCTACCGCGCGACGGTGAATCGTGACGAGGACTCCACACCCCGCGCGTCGACGCCGTTCGAGGAGGTCCGCGACTTCTTCTACGACCGCAAGAACTACGTCCACCGCCTCGACATAGCCGCCGAGGAGATGTTCACCCGTCTCGGTCTGCGCGTCGGCGGGCTCGACGAACAACTCGCCATCGTCCTCGAGCGCGACCATGATATCCGTGTCGTACTGGCCGACCCGGCATCGTCGTCGTCGGCCTCGCGCAAGCGCTCCTACGACCCGGGGTCCCGGGTCATCACGCTCGCGCGGCACCTCCGACCCGGTCAGCGCGCATTCCAATTGGCCACGCAACTGGCCTTTCTCACCCAGCGCGAGGCGATCGATGCGATCGCCCTCAGCGCGGACGGTCTGAGCCCTGAAGCGCTGCCCGTGGCACGCGTGGGTCTGGCGAACTACTTCGCCGGCGCCCTAGTCCTGCCGTACACCAAGTTCCACTCGGCAGCAGAAGCCCTGCGCTACGACGTCGAGCTGCTCGGATTGCGGTTCGAGGTCGGCTTCGAGACGGTGTGCCACCGCCTATCGACTCTGCAACGCCCCCGACAGCGCGGGGTGCCATTCATCTTCGTGCGCACCGACCGCGCCGGGAACATCTCCAAGCGCCAGTCCGCAACGGCCTTCCACTTCTCTCGAGTCGGCGGCAGCTGCCCACTATGGGTGGTGCACGACGCATTCACCACCCCGGGCCGCATCATGACGCAGGTGTCGTCGATGCCCGACGGGCGGTCCTACTTCTGGTTGGCGCGCACCACCGACGAACCGACACAGGGCTACTTGGGGACGGGCAGCGCGTTCGCCATCGGCCTGGGGTGCGATCTCACGTATGCGGACCGACTGGTCTACTCGACCGGCCTCGACGTCGACGATCCCCGTCGTATCGTGCCCATCGGCGCGGGCTGCAAAGTCTGCGACCGGCCCGCGTGTCCGCAACGCGCCTTCCCACAGTTGGGCCGGCCGATCGTCGTCGACGACAACGTCGCCGAGTCGGCGCCGTACCGATCGCCATCTGGCTAGCACCGCGGCCGCACGGCTACTCCTGCCAGTGCAGGTACTCCAGCGCGGCGGCGACGGCGATCGCATTTCCCGCCAACCCGAGTGGTAACAGCTCTTCGGCCTTCGCCAGCCGCCGGACCACCGTGTTTCGGTGGGTGAACAGCTGCGCCGCCGTCGCCGTCGAGTTGCACTCCTGCGCAAACCAGACCCGCATGCACTCGCGCAGGTCGGCGTCGGCACCGGCCAACTCCCCCAACGTTTGCTGCACGAAGTCGTCGACCACACCCCGGTCGGGGTTCATCGCTCCGATCAGGGCGAGTTCGTCGTACCGGACGATCGACCGCGCCGAACCGAGGCCGATCAACGTCTGATCGGCGTTGAGGGCCTGAAAGTGGCTGCGCCGGAAGCCTTCCCGTCCGTTTCCGGGACCGCCGACGGCCACGTGCACGCCGTCGGAGACGCATGTGGCGTCGACGATGAGCGCGCCCGTGGGGAACCACACCCACATCCGGTCGGCGCCGGCCAGGACGGTGAGGTGGCGGCTCAATCGATTAGCCGACATGATCGCATCGCGCGAGGCCTCGAGTCGGCTCATCGACAGCCCGATACCGCGCAGCACAACGGCGGTCTGCGGACCGGCGATGCGGTAGTGCAGCTGGGATTGCGCGCGGGCATCGTCGATCGGCGCTCCTTCGAGGATCAGTGCCACCGCTGCACGCCGCTGCGCATGGGTGTCACCGGCGAGTTGTGCGCGCGCGACGGCGATCTGCTCGGACAGGGCCGCGACGGTGTCGTCGAGGAACGCCGCGATCGAACGGGACGTGACCTCGAGGACCTCGCGCAAGAGCTCTACATCATCGGTCAGCTCGAAACAGATCGCCATCCACCGGCCCCAAGCGACCGACTGCGCGGTCCGGAAGGCGTCGAGGATCCCCGAGTCGAGCCCGCGGCGGACCAGCTCGCGCACCAGTTCGGCACCGATCTCGACCTCCCGCACTGGAACCCGTGCACCCGGGTAGGCGAGGTTGTGCTGCGCCCACTGGGCGAGATTGCCCTCGTTGGTCTGCCGCACCTCGTCGACGAGTACCCGGTCGCCCACGATCTCGTCGAGCCGCACCCCGCGCAGCGCGGCGGCGTTGAACTTGTCCATCCACTCCTGGGGCGCGTCGACGACCCTTTCAACAGCCGCGACGATCAGTGCCGCCGCCGCGGCTGACGGCCGGGCCCATTGCTCATCCACGATGTTCATTGTGCACCCGAGATAAGGAGAAGCGGGTTCATATCGCCCTTGCCCCATGGTGTCCCACCCGGGGAGTATTGAATACGAAAGAACCAACGCCGTCAGGAGCGACAATGACCACCACGCAGCCAGCCCAGCAGACCACGACCGCCGATTACGACGTCGTCATCATCGGCGCCGGCATCTCCGGAATCGGTGCAGCCCACTACCTGCGCACGACCCATCCCGAGAAGAGCTTCACCATCCTGGAATCGCGCGACGCGATCGGCGGCACGTGGGACCTGTTCCGCTACCCCGGCATCCGCTCTGACAGCGACTTGTTCACATTCGGCTACGAGTTCAAGCCGTGGACCGACGACCAGTCGATCGCCGACGCGCCCCGGATTCTCGACTACCTGCGCGAAGCCGTCGCCGACGACAACCTGGAGGACACCATCGTCTTCCACCGCCGCGTCACCGCCGTCGACTGGTCCGACGCCGACCAGCTGTGGCACCTGACCGTCGCGCACTCCGACAAGACCGATCGCAAGAAGCCCGACACCATCACGGCACACTGGATCTTCTCCGGCACCGGCTACTACAACTACGACGAGGGCTACACCCCGCAGTTCCCCGGCCAGGACGACTTCCAAGGCCAGATCGTGCATCCGCAGCACTGGCCCGAGGACCTCGACTACAAGGGCAAGCAGGTCGTCATCATCGGCAGTGGCGCGACGGCGGTCACCCTGATGCCGGCGATGGCCCCCGACACCGCACACATCACCATGCTGCAGCGGACCCCGTCCTACATCATGCCGGTGCCGCGCGAGGACCCGATCGCCAAGCAGACGCGCAAGCTACTCGGCGAGGAGCGCGGCTTCAAGGTCAACCGGCAGCGCAGCATCCTGCAGCAGAAGGCGATCTACCAGTTCTGCCAGCGCTTCCCGGGGGCCGCGCGCAAGCTGATCCGCAAGGTCAACGAGAAGCAGCTGCCGGAGGGCTTCGACGTCGACAAGCACTTCAACCCGCCGTACAACCCGTGGGACCAGCGGCTGTGCGCCGTGCCCAACGGCGACATGTACAAGGAGATCCGCAACGGCGACGCCTCCGTGGTCACCGCGAACATCAAGACTTTCGATGCCACGGGCATCCAGCTCGACGACGGGACCCACCTCGACGCCGACATCATCATCACTGCGACCGGACTGAACCTGCAGCTCTTCGGGGGGATGGCGGTCTCGGTGAACGGCGAACCGCTCGACTTCCCGTCGACGGTCGCCTACCGCGGCGCCATGCTCTCGGGGCTGCCGAACTTCATCATGGCCATCGGCTACACGAACTCGTCGTGGACGCTGAAGATCGGCCTGCTGTGCGAATGGTTCTGCCGGGTGCTCAGCCACATGGACAAGGCGGGCTACTCCTCGGTCCGGCCGGTCGCGCCGAAGAACATGGAGACCCGCCCCCTCCTCGACTTCGAGGCAGGCTACGTCAAGCGCTCGATCGACATGCTTCCCAAGCAGGGCACGGAGGACCCGTGGAAGACCACGATGTCGGTTTCCAACGACATCAAGAACCTGCGCAAGGGCGCCGTCGACGACGGCTTCCTGCGCTACGACAAGACGCCGGCGTTGGCCCCGGCCTGAGTGATCGCGAGCTGCAGGGCCGTCAACAGACGGTCCTGCGGGTCGTCGAGGCGCAACCCGGTGATCTGCTGGGCCCGCTCGAGCCGATAGCGCAACGTGTTGGTGTGGATGTCGAGGGCGCGCGCCGCGTCGCGGACGTTGCCCAGCGCGGCGAGATAGGAACGCAGGCTCGCCACCAGCGAGCCGGCGTGCTCCTCGTCGTAGGCGCGCAACCGCTCCAAGCGCGGATCAACGAGGTCAGCGCGCCCTTGGAGCGCGCCGATGATCTCGCCCAGCAGGACCGCCGTGCGCGCCTGGGCCAGCGTCGTGACGCGCTGATCGCCCGCGGCGAGAAGTACGCGATCACACTCGGCACGTGCCGCCGCCACCCCGGCCAGACCGTCGACATCGGCGACGATCGCGCCCCTCAACTGCGCGCCCCGCAGGGCCGGCACTCCGTCGAAGCGTTTCACCAGAGTCGTCGTCCACCGCGTCAAACGGTTCACCGAGGTGTCCGGCAGCAGCAGGTAGGCGCGGTCACCGACCACCGCGGTGAGCGACGACGCGGCAAACGCACTCGCCTCCAGCCGTAGCGCGCCGCCGATCTGCGAGATGGCATCGCCGCTCGCGCCCGCCAGTCCGATCACCGCGAACCGGGCATCGACCCCGAGCCCCAGATACGCGCCGGCCGACGCCGCGTCGATACCGCCGTGTTCGCCGAACAGGCGCTGCACCAGCTGGGCCTCGGTCGAGGGCGCCTGCAACCCGCGCGTGAGGATCCGCGACGCCACCGCACTCGCACCGCGCAACACCTGCGACGACCCGGCAACCAGCGGCCGGGCGCCCTCCTGCACCCAGATCGACCCGAGTGGCCGCCCCGACGGCGCATGCACGCCGACGACGAGCCGGCGGCGCATGTTCAGCTCGGGGTGCTCGGGGACGTCGACGACCTCGCCACCGTTGCGGACCGCGTCGAAAACGCCCCACTCCCGCAGCAGTGCCAAGTACTCCGGTGGGCCGCTGTGACCCAGGATCGTTTGCATCCGCAGGTCGTCGGCTTCGCCGTGCGACGGCGAGTACGCCAATACCCGCGCGCTGGTGGGATCCTCGATCGAGACCAGCCCGCCGGTCCCCTCGGCGACCAGACCGACCAGCCCGAACAGGTCCAGGTCCGCCGTCGTCGGGTCGACCACCGCCAGCCCGTGATCTGCTGCCTCCCGGTCGAGCCGGTCGGCGAGCAACGCCAGTACGCGGTCCCATCGGGCGGCGCTGCGAATGGTCACCACGCCGATCTGCAGGGACTCCGCCATTGCCGCCACGGCCTCGTCCTTGGTCACCACGCCCACCGGTCGGGGCGACGCGGGGTCCGCCCAGCGGCGCGCGACCAACTCGTCGTCGACCCCGACGAGCAGCAGAAGATCGGCCGACGGGACGCTGTCGGCCGGGCCCGGCCCGACTGCGAGGTCCTCGGGCCCGACCATGGCGACCGAGCCGATCGCACTGCCGGCCTGGGACCACCCCGGCACTGCGATTGCGGTCACCGCGGAGTCGAGCGCGCCGACGATCTCGTCGAAAGTCACACCGGTCGTGTCCGCCACCGTTCCAGTCTGCCACCGGGTTGGACAATTGGATGACTAATGACCATTCAATTCAGACAGTTGCACGATACGCCGAGGACCTCTCCGGGCGTGTACTAACACCATGGCACCGCTGACACCGCTCTCCGACTCCGACTCCTCTTCGATCCCCGCCGAGCTGGCCTACTTGGACGGCCGCGCAGAGGCACTCGTGAACGGGTGGTTGCAGACCACCGCGACGCTCGCCCAGAAGCCGCACCCCTCGGCGCAGCGGCTGGCCGCGATCCTCGCCGACCCGAAGGGGCTGGACTTCACCGTCGGCTTCGTCGACCGCGTCATCGGCATCGAGGACGACCGCGCGGCGGCCGCTGCCCTGGCCGAGCTCACCGCCGACCTGCCGGCGTCGCTGAGCCCGCTCGACCGCGCCCAGCTGCGCCTGGGCGGCACGATGGGCCGCATCGCCCCCCGCGTCGTCATCCCCGTCGCCCGGGCCCGCATGCGCTCGATGGTCGGCCACATGATCGTCGACGCCCGCGACCGCCAGTTCACCCGCACCGTCGCCAAGCTGCGCCGTGGTGGCCACCGGCTGAACATCAACCCGCTCGGCGAGGCGGTCCTCGGCGACGGCGAGGCCGACCGCCACCTGGAGCAGGCGCGCGCGCTGCTGCGCCGCGACGACGTCGACTACGTGTCGATCAAGGTGTCGTCGGTCTCCTCACAGATCTCGATGTGGGCCTACGACGAGACGGTCGACTACGTCCTGGAACGCCTCGAACCGATGTACCGCGAGGCCGCCGCCGCACCGGCCGGCACCAAGTTCATCAACCTCGACATGGAGGAGTACCGCGACCTCAACCTCACCGTCGAAGTGTTCACCCGGCTGCTGAGCCTGCCCGAACTGCACGACTACGAGGGCGGCATCGTGCTGCAGGCCTACCTGCCCGATGCGCTCGGGGCGATGCAGCGACTCGCCGCGTTCGCCGCCGACCGCGTCAGCCGCGGTGGCGCCGGGATCAAGGTCCGGCTGGTCAAGGGCGCGAACCTCGCGATGGAGAAGGTCCACGCCGAGATGGCCGACTGGCCGCTGGTGACCTGCGACTCCAAGCTCGCCACCGACGTCAACTACAAGCGCGTGCTGTTCGAGACGATGCGCCCCGAGGTCATGACCGCCCCCGTCGGCGAGAGTGGTGAGCGCCGCGGAGCGCTGCGCCTGGGCGTCGCCGGCCACAACTTGTTCGACATCGCCTTCGCCCACCTGCTCTCCGAGCAGCGCGGCGTCACCGACCACGTCGAGTTCGAGATGCTGCACGGCATGGCCACCGAGCAAGCCCAGGCACTGTCGACCGACGTCGGCCGTCTGCTGCTGTACGTGCCGACGGTCGCGCCCGGCGAGTTCGACGTCGCCATCTCCTACCTCGTGCGCCGCTTGGAGGAGAACGCCGCATCGGAGAACTTCATGTCGGGGATCTTCGACCTCGCACCGGGCAGCGACGCCTTCGTCCGTGAAGCCGGCCGTTTCCACAGCGCCGTCGAGGAACTGGGCAAGATCCTCGCCACCGATCCCGCGGTTCCCGGCCCCAACGACCACCAGAACCGCGCCGCACAGGAACAGGAGCCGCTGCCCGAACTGTCCGCCGTCCTGCCACCGTTCGACAACGAGCCCGACACCAACGCCGCACTCCCGGCCAACCAGGCGTGGGCGCGCGACGCCATTGCGCAGGCCACCACCGCCGGATGGCTGGACACCGTGGCGGTCCCGCCCGTCATCGCCGACGACGAGGTTGACGACGTCATCGCCCGGGCGCGCGAAGCCGCCCTGCAATGGGCCGCGCGCCCGGCCGCGCAGCGCGCCGCGATCCTCGAGCGCGCCGCCGACCTGCTGGCCCGTCGCCGGGGTCGGCTGGTGGCCATCGCCGCCGCGGAGGCCGGGAAGTCACCCGAGCAGTCCGACCCGGAGATCTCCGAGGCCATCGACTTCGCCCGCTACTACGCTCGGCGCGCCACCGAGCTCGACGACATCGACGGTGCGCGGTTCTCCCCCGACCGCCTGATCGTCGTCGCGCCGCCGTGGAACTTCCCCATCGCGATCCCCGCCGGCGGCACCTTCGCCGCGCTGGCGGTCGGCGCCGCGGTCATCCACAAGCCCGCCGCACCCACGCCGCGCTGTGCGATGGCGGTCCTCGAAGCCCTGTGGGAAGCAGGTGTCCCGCGCGAGGTGTGCGTCGGTATGTTCCCCGACGAGGGGCCCGCGGGAAAGCGGCTGCTCTGCCACCCGCAGGTGGACCGGGTCATCCTGACCGGCGCCTCGGAGACCGCAGCAC
>CAZVVS010000052.1:4434-17568 GCA_964630585.1 uncultured Gordonia sp. | reverse complement strand
CGAGCTGTGCGAGCCCCTCGAGCCCGTCACCGCCGCCGGCCACCCCGCCGCCACCGTCGCCCGCACCCACCACGTCTGGATCGAACCGCTCCCACCGGACCTCGACCACGCCGTCGCCCTGGTCGACGACCTCACCCGACCCCACCGATGACACCCCCCACCGCCGGCGACCACCGGCACCGGTGCGCCATCCGAAGGCGCACTGGGGCGTTCGCCAGGTGTCCTGCTCCGGCCACGGGCACCGCCTCGGCAGCCCGTACTTGAACGCTCTCGAGTCGGTGTCAGACCAGGAGAAGTGGACGCTCCAGCACATGCGCGCCGCCGAGGATTACGCGCGGGGTGTGGTGCGAGATATCGGGGTCGAGTCCTACCTGATCGATTCGGCTTACACCGCCGAGGAGGAGTCCCAGGCGGCGCTGGGCGCCGGCGGCTACCAGGTGGTCGAGTGCGACTCGGTCCCCAGGTACACGATCGACGACTAGTTCGACTCGATCGCCGCTTGCGTCAACGGCCCGCAGCTGCCGTCGACACTGATCCTGGAGCTCGGCACCAACGACGCCCTCCACTCCAACGCGGCCGCGTTCGTCGAGGCCGAGTCGGGCTGCGTGCGCGCCCTCGAAGGCGAGACGCACGATCGTGTCGCACCCTTCGGCCGCCAGTCGCTCCACCTCGGGCGGCGGCGCCCCGGGTAAAGACCGTGGCTCCCGAGCCGCCTCACACACCCGGGTAGCTGAAGGTCGCAGTCGCCCCACACCGACCGCAACGCTCATCGTGCTCCAGTCCGTCCTCGGAGCCGGGGATCGGCCGGTATCGGTGGATCCCCAGCCGACAAAGGATCATGCCGGCACGCGTCGGCGGTGTCGGCGACGTGAACCGTCGCTCCCGATGTCCCTCTGAGCTGGCGGGCCGCTGCGACTCCGACTGACGTGTCCGCCGCATGGTCGCCCGGACCGATGGCCACCGGAAGGCCGGTGTGTCGCTGACACCGGGCACGGTGGACCGGTTGGGACGGCGTGAGAGATCGGCGGGCCTCATACCGGCAGCGTCCGGAGGCAGTCGGTGGTGGCGGTGACGAGGTCGTGGACCATGCGGGCTTCACCGGCCACGGTGTGGTGCAACCCGTCGTTGAGCAGCAGCCCGGGCCCGGCTGCGGTCGCGGCCCAATCAAGGATCTGCAGGTTGGGCCGCCGTGCCGCTTCGGCGCCAAGGATGGCGTTGACTGTCTCGGGGGCTTGGGGAGTCGGCCAGTAGATGGTGGGGGCGGTGGTGGTGACGTTGGCCCACACGACACAGCGCACGTCAGCCAGAGCATCGAGGGCGTCGCCGATCCAGTCCTGCACCTCTGTGGGCGTTGCCTGGCCGGTGGCAAGGCGGGCGGCGTCGTTCGAGCCGGCGACCACCACCACGGCCTCGGTGGTCTGTCCCAGTCGGCGGATGTCGGCGAGCAAGTCGGAGGTGGTCCAGCCGTGATGACCGACGACCTGCAGCCGCCAGTCCTGATCGGCCCCGGCTTGGCTGAAGCGGCGCGTGGGTGTGGTGTCGGGCCGAAGCGGCGAGCCCAACTCGGCGAACTCGACCAGCGAATCGCCCACAACAGCGACGCGGTGCCGGATTTCGGCAGCCGGCACCGTGTCGGCGGTCGGCTCATCGATCGCATCACGAGACCCCGGACGCGCACCGGCCCTAGAGCCGAGGGTCGAGCCTTGACTGCACGCGCTGGCGGCAATGACCAGGAGTGCCATTACGAAGGTCAGGCTGACACCGCGTATGAGGCGCCGACGCTGGCCTGGGCTGGCGCTGATGACTGATGGAGCGGGGTACTCAGGAACTGCCATGCCCGCAAGGTGCGGGCCTGCGCTTTACGCCTGCTTTACCGGATCAGGACGCGGCGAGATCGGGGGGTTGACGCGTTGCGGGCTGTGGCTGTTCGTCTCGGAGGGGGCACCGGCCGGCGTGATGACAGCGGTGATTCACGAGCCCGACCAGAGCCGTGGCCTCACAGCATGAAGCCCACCGTCCCGGTTGTCCGGCTATCCCGACCGTTCGTGTCGTAGGCATCAACGCTCGGAGCGCTGAAGATCAACGGCGTGGTGCCAATACGCACGACCATTCGGTCGGTCAGCTCGATCGGCTCGCCGATCTGCCGGTCGTCGACCCATGTGCCGTTCGTCGAGCCGAGATCCTCGACGGTCCAGGTCCCGGTCGGATGCCAAGCAACCTGGGCGTGGCGCCGAGAGACCATGATGTCGAAAGACAGAACGAGATCACAGGCGGCGTCCCGGCCGATGATCGTCGGATCATCCGTGTGCAGCACGAGTCGTTTGGCTTCGCCCGCCGTGCCCAGCCAGATCAGGGCCGGTTCGACCCCTGAGCTCCTCAAGCTCGCTGAATGGCGCAGGATCGCCGCTTGCATCGCCTCCAGCTCCTCCCCGGGGTCCACTCCCACTTCCTCGAGCAGGATGGTTCGGGCCTCCTGGTAGGTCCGCAACGCCTCGACCTGTCGCCCGTCGAGGTAGAGGGCGTGCACCAGTTGCACCCAGAACGGCTCATGGAACGGGTTGTCCTCCACCCACACGCGAAGCTCGGGGATGACCACGTCTGAGCCCCCGACCGCCAATGACGACTCCACCCATCGCTCGGCGACCAAGCGCCAACGCTGCTCCCAGTGGCGGCGAAGCGCCTCCACTTCTTCTGACTCAGCCGTGCTTGCCGGTCCGCCCCTCCACAGCGTCAGCGCTGCGCCGTAGCGGCCTGCCGCCCCCTGAGGGTCGCCGCGGTCCATGAGATCGTCGGCTTCCCAGACCCGCTCCTGCCAAACCATCGCGTCGACCCTTGTTTCCAACGGATTGAGGAGATAACCGGTGCCGACCCGACGGATGACGCGATGGTCAGCATCGCCGAGGGCATCACGGAGCCTGTGCACATGAACGTGAAGCGTCGACCGTGAACGGTTGGCGGCGAGTTCGCCCCACATGGCCTCAGCTAGCCGGTCCTCGGAGACAACCTCCCCTGCATTCAGCGCCAGCACCGTCAGGATCGCCATCTTCGGGGCCCCGACCACGCTCGCCTCGACGCCTGCGACGGAAACGCGCAGGGAACCCAGGACATCAATTTCGATCAACGAAGACCCCGCTCATGCGCACCACCCTCAGGTCCAACTAGTGTCGCAGCACTTGACCGTCGACCACACGAATTCATGCCGATGAGGGTTGTTGGGTACGGGGACCTCGTCGAGGTTGGTCGTGGCGGTTTCGGGGTCATCTACAAGGCTCACCACCAGGCACTCGACCGGGTCGTCGCCATCAAGGTGCTCGCCGACACCACCCTCACCGAGAACCAACGTCAACGCTTCCAACGAGAAGCCCTCGCCATGGCCCAGATCTCCTGGCACCCCGGCATCGTCACCATCTATGACACCGGCACCACCGACACCGGCCAGCCCTACCTCGCCATGGAATACCTCCCCAACGGCTCCCTCGGCGACCAACTCCGAGCCAACGGACCCCTCGACCCCGACACCATCACCAACCACGGAACCCGACTCGCCGAAGCCCTCCAAGCCGCCCACGACAACGGCATCCTCCACCGCGACATCAAACCCGACAACGTACTGGTCGACCCCCTCGGCCAACCCAAACTCTCCGACTTCGGCATCGCCACCCTCACCGACCACACCCGCACCGCCACCAGCCTGCTCACCGGCAGCATCGGCCACACCGCCCCCGAGCTCCTCGATGGCCAACCCGCCACCACCGCCAGCGACATCTACGCCCTCGGCTCCACCCTCTTCGAACTCGCCGCCGGCCACCCCGCCTTCATCCGCCCCGACGACGACAACCTCCTCGCCATCGCCCTCCGCACCAAGACCCAACCCGTCCCCGACCTCCGACCCGCCGGCTACCCCGACACCCTCGCCACCGCCATCGAGACCGCGATGGCCAAAGACCCCCACCAACGCCAGCCCACTCCCCAGGACTTCGCCGACGCCCTCACCACCCCCCCACCCGCACCCGCCCCACCCCCCCGAACCGCACCCCGCCGCCGGGTCCTTATCGGCGCCACCCTCGCCGCCGCCCTCGCCGCCATCGCCACCACTGCCGCCATCGCCACCACCCGCACCAACAACGACCCCACCACCACCACCACAGCCCAAACCGAGCAAGCCCGTGCGGATGCCGCCGCCTCGTCCGCCGTCACACCCACGACGATCCCGCGAGCGGTGACAACGACTTCGGTGTCTCCGACCGCCAACCCGGCCGCAACGACGATTCCGGGTCCAGCCCCAACCGATTGGCCTTCCGGCATCACGAGCTGCGCTGATGTCGAAGAGCAGATCATGTCCATGCGCGACTGGACCCTTGACCTCCTCGGCGGCCCCTACGACCACATCAGGGTGCTACGAAACGTGCCGGGTTGGGGGACGATCGCCGAAGCGAGCAACCAGTCGGGCGAGCGCGTGATCCTCGAAACACGCGATGGTGGTGGCGTTCGAGAGCTCCTCGGACGAGAAGCCCAGACGGGATTCAGGTTTCTGGGTGAGGTGACTGGCGACCTGCAGTTCTCCATGGCAGGCGTCACCTGCTACGAGGTGATCGATGGCGCCGGAACCTAAGTTCGGGCCACTCGCCGTGCGCCTGCCTTCGCCCCGATGAGGATTGTTGGGTACGGGGACCTCGTCGAGGTTGGTAGTGGCGGTTTCGGGGTCATCTACAAGGCTCACCACCAGGCACTCGACCGGGTCGTCGCCATCAAGGTGCTCGCCGACACCACCCTCACCGAGACACGCCACTTCGTCGCGGTCAGTTCGCCGAATCTGAAGACGGTTCGAACATGAACGACGGAGCTCAGCTATCGCTCCGACCCCCATGTTCGCTAGCACTTGGTTGAATTCTCCGGCACACGGACGCTGTTGGAAGGCATTGCTGACAGGGACGGAGTCCTAGAACGGCAACTAGAGACAGAGCCTGCCTTTCAATTGTTACCAAACAACAGGGGAACAGATATCTCTGTGTTGCCATAGTCTAGGACGATACGACCACCACCCAAACTGTTATTAGGAATGCGCCCTGGACGGATTCTCAGAACTGCCTCGTTGATATCCGCTGGGACTTCCCACGCAACGGCTCCACCGAAGACATCGTCATCCTCATTGCTAATAAGTACGGTGGCAGGAACAGGGGGCTGCCCCTCGATATCGATAGTCATGTTTTCAGGATTGACAACACCTCCCCAACCATTTCCACCTGAGACTCCACTATCTATGAGGAGCCAAGCATTGCGGGGACTCGACGGGGGTTGAGTAACTCTGCCAGAACCGTTCGGGTCAGGGATCCATGTCAGGATGGCAGACCGAACCAATACCGTTGTAGCATTTTGGTAGCCGGTCACGTCACCGAACGTGGGATCAGTTTCCTCTAGCACAAACGGAAGGCGATAGGATTCATTGACTGAGTACGATACATCTTGCCTGTAGAAGATTCTTGGATTCTCCGCACCGAGTTCACCTCCCGGCAAGGTCATCGTCTGAGGCACTCCCTCGCCTTGGATCGAGAGCGTGACCTCTTCCTGACCGTCTGGAATGGGAATCACCACAGTCGAGGATTCGCCACTACCACGAAGCCAACCGCCTGGCTCTGGGAGGCTCATGACCGAGTTTCCATTGTCAATCTGGGCCTCGGGGGATTCGCTCCCCGACAGGCGGAATCGGGCTACAAGCACTCTTCCTCCGTCGACCGCGTAGCCGTCTGACGATTCGACTGGGCCAGCGACGGCGTCGAGGGCCAGTTCGACTGGGTTGTCCGAGTAGTCCCACCAGCGGAGTACCGCGCCATAGACGGGATCCAAGGAGGTCTCGGACTCGCCTTCTAACACAACGACATCATCAAGCGGAGTGGCTGGAATGGACGTCGCTGGGCTGCTGCCCGCCACGTCAGTTTCAGAGCTCCTCGCACTTCCGCTGAGCTGGACGTCCCCCGCATCGACCGAGAACTGGACGGCGTCCCCATCTACGTCAGTTGCTCGAACGGTTACGGCGTCGAAGGCGGGGGTGTCCTCGCTCGGTTCGTCGCCTTCGATGCTCGTGTCACACTCGAGGTCTTCGCCACCCACCAGGTCACCGGGGCAATCGACGTAGAAATACTTGTCAAAGGCGTCCTCGAGCACGAGATCCACTTGGTCTTCGATCTCAGCCTCGTCCACCGTCGCCGAGCCCACGGATGACCCATCGCTGCAGCCAACCGCTACAGCCAGGACGAGGACGCCGGCAACGACAGGCAAGCGCAAGCCAATCATGGCGACAATGGTAGCCCTCGGCGGTTCGGCCACTGGCACTCTCTCGACTGGCCTTCCAATTCAGTGGGTCGCTCACCTCCTTCTGCGGACTGGGGGCAACTCCCACTCCCGCCAGGAGGGTGTTGGTCGGGACAACTTCTACCGTGAATACGGCGATGCCCGCTGTGTCATGGAGTGGCTCAGCGCAGAGCCGGGAGGGATCCCTGCGTGGCTTCGAGCCAGTTGCGGATGGCGAGGGTGGCCTCGACGTCGGCGCGGTTGTAGGCGAGGAGCTTGCGTCGGGCGTGGCGGGCTCGACGCCAGGCGGCGGGGTGAAGGACCGGGGGGCCGGGTCGGGTGGTGGCGGTGCGGTACCAGACGATGGACTGGTCGCCGGCGGCGTCGGTCATGGGCCAGCGGTGACCGGCGAGGGGGGCGACCCTCTTGATGCTGGAGCCGTCGGGCAGCCAGAGCCGCTTGGTGGCCTCCTGTTCGAGGTCGACCCACTGGTCCGAAGCTGCGAGTTGGTCGATCTGGTCGCTGGTGGGCACGTCGGCGTGACCGGCGCCGAGGGCGGCGGCTCGGCGTAGGGCCGTGAGCTCGGCGGACTGGTGCCACACGTAGATGCGGGCGGTGTGGCCGGCCTGGTGGGCGCCGTCGAGCAGCCGGTGGAGCCAGGCCCAGAGCTGGGCGAGGAGGTCGGCTTCGTCGGTCTCGGTGAGCGGCCGGTCGAGCTGCGCGAACGGCTGGTATCGGGGCTGGCGGCCGGGCCGGGACAGCAGGGTCCCCCACAGGTAGGTGCCGCCGTCGATGGGGTCGTTTTCCATGTCGAGGTCGATCTCGATGTCGGCTCGTGGGACCGGGCCCGGGTCGGTGTCGTCGCGCCGGTAGACCGGGGCGGGGCCGATGGCGGCTCGGGCGAGTCGGACCTGGTTGGCGATGGCGGCGCCGGGAGGCGGGATCGGGCCGGGCAGGCCCAACAGGTCGCCGGCGGTGATGACGCTTCGGGCTCGGAGGGCTTCGAGTTGTTTCGGGCGACGGGACAGGCCGCCGGCCCGCAGGTGCAGTTCGTCGACAGGCAGGTCCGAGGGGGCGTCGGACGCGGCGGCCCGGTAGCCGGCGAGGTCGACGCCGTCGGCGACCAGGTCGGCGACGCGCCCATCGACCTCAGCGAGCTCCTGGCGGCTGGTGAGGCCCGCCCCTTCGAGCTTGGCGGCGGCGGCCCGGCCGATTCCGGCGATGAGGCTGACGTGACCGGAACCAGCGTGCAGAGCGGGGCCGCAGACGTTGTCGAGCCACTGGCAGCCGGCGCACTCGTCGCAGAGGGCCGGCCCCACGGTCGCCTGGCCGGTCTGGGCGGCGTCGGCGATGTCGAGGCGTGACTGGAACTCACGGTCGTAGCGGTCGAGCGGGCTCTCGCTCCCCCAGGCGGCGGCATCGAGCCGATACCAGACGAGCTGTTGTTCCTTGCCGAGGATCGCCCCGACCGGTTCGTCGCCGGCTCGGCCGAGGTGTTCGAGCATCCGGCGGTAATGGGCGAGTTGGGCCAGGTCGTCGGCGTTCTTGCGGGAACCGAGTTGGGCGTCGCCGGCAGTCGGTGGCCACGGTCGGGCCGGGTCGCTGATCTCGAGGGCGAGGCCGTCGTCGACCGCGGTGACGGTCAGGTGATGCTTGATGTCGCCGGGCGCGTAGCGGGACGGGACGCCGGGTGCAGAGCAACGGATGAGCAGGTCGGGCTTTCCGGTGCGGCGGTCGACCGTAGGCAGCTCACCGGCCAGGATCAGCGGCGCGCCGTCGGCCATGGCCGCGATGGTCGCCGCTCGTCGGGCGTCCGAGCGGAGCGCCTCGTCGACCTGGATCGTGCCGTCCGGGCTTTCGGCGGCCAGGCGGGCGAAGACCCGGCGTTCGAAGTCGTTGCCGTCGGCGATGAGCATCCGGGCGAAGGGGTCATCGACCGGCGACGCCAGGTGCTGGGTGTCGGGGTGGAACCGGTTCTGGGTCTTCACCGGGCACTGCTTGGCCGGGTAGGCCCCCAGGGCCACCACGGCCGACGGCGGTGGTGACGGGAGCGGCGGCGCACCGGGTACCAACGCGCGCCGGTTCCAAGGCAACAACCCCATGGTCGAACGATACGGCTGGGGTCCGACATCTAACTCAGCCATCCGTCGCAGGTGCTCGCCTACGCACGCTCGGGCGGGTGAGGGTGGTCCGTTCCGTGTCAAGTAGCCACGGGGGTGGGGGGACAATTGACTCCCCGTGCGCCAGCCTTTGTCCCCGACGGGGGCGCCCCCGTCGGGGACAAGGCGACGGCCCAGCCGCACCAGCCACATGGCGGCACCGCCACGATCCCACCCACCAGCGGGCGGTCAAGGTGGCGGCTCACCGATCTCAGACGCCGGGGTAGAACACCCGGCGCACGGCCCCGCAGCGGGCACAGCGTTCTTCGTGGCCGAAGTCGTCATCCACGATCGCTCCGGGCGAGGCGACGAGGCGGTGGAACCCCCAGCGGCACCGGGTCGGGCGCCGACCGACAGGAAGCGACACCGTGCCCCGCTCCGCTGGTGGGATCGGCGGGGCCTGCTCCGGCGATGCGGGTCGAGTCCGGTCGGTTCGCCGAGCCCGTGTGATGATGGCGAGGCGGCCCATCAGTCGGCGGCCAACCCGACCACGGCCCGGATGCTGGGGGTGGCCGCGGGGTTGTCAGCCACCGCGGTGCGGACCTTGGGGTCGGGGTCGAGGGCGAGGCGACAGAGGGTCTCGGTGGGCGCGGCGGGGTTGATGGCGACGCCCAGACGCACCTGGGGGCTGGGGTCACGGGCGAGGGCTTGGAGCCAGGCCGGCTTGGCTGCGGGGTTGCGGGCCAGGCCGACACGCACCGCGTGCACCCCGCAGTTGCCGCCGCTGACGTCGGCGGCCAGCAGCGCCGCCATCGCGATGGGGACATCGGGGTGAGCGGCGGCGGCCTCGACGACGGCGTCGTCGTCGGCGGTGAGCCCGGCGACAAGTTCCTGGCCGCTGGTGTCGCCGTCATCGGGAGAGCCGGTCTCGCCGACGCCCAGACGCCGGTTAAGGGTGGACATATTTGGAGAGTACCCTGTCGACTGCATGCTCACAACCTGTCTTTGGATCACTCACCGCGGCGGCAGCTTGTGCCAACCTGCCCGAGGACGTGAGGAGCTGCTGTGCCCAGACCGCCGACGTGGAACCGACAGGAGTGGCGGGCATGGCACGCCGGCGGCGACGGCCCCGGTTCGCCGGCGGCGCTGGCGCTGCCCGTGCTCGCCACCGTCGCCGGCCCAGAGACCGGCCGCTGGCCCCAACACGACCTGGATGCGCTCAAGGCCATCGCCTTGTTGCGGCAGGTTCGCCGGGAGGTCGACGACGAGACCCAGGGGTGGCTGCTGATCGCCCGCGGTCGGGGGCTGCCGTGGGAGGCCATCGCCGAGGCGTTGGGGGTGACCCCGCAGGCCGCCCGCCAGCGTTGGGCGCCGATCGAGGACCCTGCGGCCCTCGCCGAGCTCGCCGGCCACCGTGCCGGTTCGGTGCGCCGCGGTGTCGCCGCCCATCCAGCCACCCCGGCCCCCTCGCTCGAACGGCTCGCCGATGACCCCGACCCCGCAGTGCGCGCCGCGGTGGCCGCCAACCCCGCCGCACCCCCACCCACCCGATCTCGAGCCGGCCTCCTGGCCGACTGACCACCGACGTCACCTCGACACCGGGTCCGGCTGACCTTTCACCCGGTCGCCTTCGGCCTCATCGGGGGCCGGGCGGAGGGTCGGCGGCGGTGAGGAACCGGGGGCAGGCCCACACGTCGACTCGCGCCCGGCGGGGCGCGTCGACCCGGTCGAGGATCAGTCCGGTGGGGTCGAAACCCCAGAACCCGTTCGGGTCGGCCAGGGCCTCGCGGCGCCAGTGCCGGCCCTCGGCGGCGGAGACCGTGGACAACTCGACGAACGCGCTGCTGACCCGACCCGCGGCCGGGAACCAGTCCATCCACGACGCCAGGTGGATCTGGGAACGGGCCGCCCGCAACTCGGCGGGGAGCGCCCTGTACCCGTCGACCAGCAGACCGTCGCGCGACAGGACCCGGGCGTAGGCGTCTCGCTGGGCCGCGGCCCACCGCCGGTGGTGGCGGCGCAACTCGCCGACGGTGCCCTCACTGGTGCAGGCCGCGTTGAGGAACACCACCACCAGGCCGGTCTCGTGGCGGTGGTGGCCGGCGAGGAGCTGGGCCCACCGGTGCATCTTCGCGTCGAGGGAACGGCGGCTGCGGGCCCGGGTGAGCTCGACGGCGATGCGCAGCCCGTCGGCGCGCACGATGGTGAGATCGGCGTGCCAGGTCGCGGTGTGGCCGAGGTGACCGAGCAGCCGCGCCGGCGACGACACCGACCCGGGGAACACCGCCACCACCCCCGGCACCAACTCCGCGACCCGCAGCGCCAGCTCGGCGACGAGCAGATGGTGGCGAACCGTCGCATGCCCCCGCCGGATCGGCGCCCCCATCGTGGTGCGGGCCCGATCCGCCGGGCTCAACCCGGCGAGGAACCGCCGCAGCTCCGGCCCGTCGGCGAGCCGGTGGAGGTGACCCTTGTGCCCGAACAGCAGCCCCATCGGCAGGCGGCCCCGATCCACGACCCCCGCGAGGAACAAGGGGCGCAGGTGCCGGGCGACGTTGGACGGCGGGTGGCCGGTGAAGGCCGCCAGCTGCCGGGTGTTCATCACTGGCCAACCGGCCAAGGCGGCGACGCTGCGGCGCGCCTGGTGCCACCCGAGCGCCGGGTGCAGCTCCGCTCCGGCTGCCGGGCTGGCGTGACGCCACCGGTAGGAGCCGCCGGTGAACAGGTCGGTCCAGTGGAACACGTCGTCGCGTTCCCACCACGGCGCCGCTGCCCCCGTCGGGGCCCGCTCGACCAGCGACGCGGCGAGCGGGACCCCACCGCCGATCGTCCAGTCCCGTAGCCCAGCGACCTGTCTTGTCCGGTGATCGTGACCCATGAGCGAAGAAGATGCCGCCGACGGCCGCCAGAACTGCCCGCTACCGGTTTCTAGCAATGACCGGCGCTTCCGCCCCGGAATCGCGGCGATCACCCCGAGGAGGGTTCCCCCTGGTTCTTGGTGGGATGGAGGGTGCCGGGGAAACACCTGCGCAGGCGCCGCAGGGTTGGGTGGTCGGTGGCGCAGGCGGGCACGGGCTCGAGCGGGGTGCTTGCCCGGGCCGGCGTTTGGGGCGGGATTGTCGGCGACGGTGGGCGCGTCCGGTGGGGCGGCTCGTGGCCGGACGTGGCGGGGGTTCCCAGCGCCGGAGGGGGCGGCGGAGTTGGGGTGTGGCGTTCGGGGACGGGCGAAGCCAAGGATGCGCAGTCGGGATGCTGGTCTCTTTCAAGGGGGGTGTGGGGGGCGGGTTCCTGCTGGCCGGTGATCCGATGGGTTGGTCGTCGGCTCGCTCGTCTCGGCCGCCCCCGTCGGGGACGGGGCTGAGTGGGCCGGCCGCCTGGCTCTCGTCCTCGTCGATGTCGCGAATGAGGATCTCGACCAGACCTTGACATAGCGAGGTACATGGCATAACTATGTACCGGTGTCCAGCTTCGATCCGCAGATGCTCAAGGGTCTCTTGACGCTGCTGCTCCTCGCGTTGCTCGCCGAGCGTGACGACTACGGCTACTCCCTCGTCGAACGCCTCCGGGCAGGCGGGCTCGGCGAGGTGGCCGAAGGCACCGTGTACCCAGCGCTTGCTCGCCTGGAACGCAGCGGGCTGGTCGGGGCCTACCTCGTCCCGTCGGATCGCGGACCGGCGCGCAAGTACTACCGCCTCAGCGACACCGGACGTAACCAGCTAGCTGCCGGCGTTGACGCTTGGCATCAGCTCGTCAGCGTTGTCGACCACCTCACGAAAGGAACCCGCTCGTGACGATCACCTTCCCCGGCGACGAGCTCCGGCTCGCACTCATAAGCATCATCGTCTTCATCTTCGTCTTCGGCGTCGTGTCGCTCTGGCGCCATCGGATCCCGGGTCTCGCCTTGGCACGGTCGATTCGTGGCGCCTTCTACCTCACTCGCTACAGCTGGGCGCTGGAGTACTACGGGCTCCGACGCACCGAAACCAAGTCCCATGTCGAAGCGTTGCGCGCTGATCTGGGAGCTGTCGACCCCAAAGACATTGACGCGACGCTGCGTGGGCTGGGGCCGCCGCGCACGCTGGCTGCCGAGGTGACCAGCGGAACGCTGCGTCCAACGTGGCTTCGTGGCCTGGTCTGGGTCTGGGCCGCGTGGGTGTTCGCCCTTGCCATCAGCGGACTCGTCACCGACGCCTTTCTTGGCGGCTTCGAGGCCGTTGCCGCACAAGGAGACCAGGCGAGCTGGTCGGGTTGGGGCTTGAAAGCCGCGGCCACGATGGGAGACAACGGTCGGGCCGAGTGGGTCGAGGGCGGCGGCGCGGCGCTCCTCCTGCTCCCCCTTGGGGCCTTCGTCTTGGGTACACGACCCTGGCGTCTGCTCTCCCACTCGAAACCCGGATCAGAGACTCCACCTGGCCCATAAGGAGGCCCCAGTGGATCTGTCCAAGCTCACGGTCGGCGGCAAGGTGATCGCCGTCGCGGCGATCGTGCTGTTCGTCTCGATGTTCCTCCCGCGGCTCACCTTCTTGGTCCGCCTGGTCGCCGGCGGCGAGACGGGATAGTCCAACCTGGAGATCCGCCGGGTCGGGCTCCTGTTCACGGTCCTGCCGATGCTCCTCGGGCTCCTCATGGCCGCCGCGGTAGTCGTTCCCGCCGTGAAGCCTGACGCGAAGCTCCCCGAGGCCCCTGGTGGGCCCCCCAACGTCATTCTCGGTGCTGGCGTCGTCGCTGCCGTGTTCGTCGTGTTGGG
>CAZVVS010000052.1:0-4334 GCA_964630585.1 uncultured Gordonia sp. | reverse complement strand
TGGGGCCGGAGGGACGTGTAGGTAGCCCAAGTTGTCGGCGGTCTCGGCATGTTAGGGACATGGCTTCAATCACTGAGATCAATCCGATTCGCCAGCCGGGCTGGCAGACCTGTCCGCTCGACCGGGTGCTGGGCCTGGTCCGCCTCGACCAGCTGACGGTCGCCGTCGAGGTCAACGGCCACTTCGAGAGCCACCCCATGGGTGTGGCCTCGGCGGTCCTGCTCGACGGCACCCAGCGGCTGGTGGGCGCGTGGCCGGCGGGCCCGGACTGCGACGAGGCAACCATGTGGGACCGGCTGCTGGGATTGGTACGTGCCCGCGGCGCCCAGGACGCGTTCGTGGTGTCGTGCAGCCAGCAGCGAACGCAGCCGACCGCCGCGCAGGCGGCGTGGCCACAAGCGTTCGTGGACGCGACGATTATGCCGTTGCTCCGCGACGCCGTCGCGCTCACCACCTGGGCAGACCGCAGGAAGGTGCTCCCCTTGCTGCGCCAGATCCTCACCGCCGCCGACGAGACGGCCATGGTGGCCGGCGTCGACGCCTTGGAGGCCACCTGGGGTGACCGCTATCCGGCAGTGGTGGCCCGGTGTCGCAGCCGCGCCGACGGCCTGCGGGCCTTGACGGGGCTCGACCCCGCCCTGCGGCAGGTGATGGCCGCCGACAACGGCATCGCCCACTTCGAACAGAAGCTGCGGCAGATCGCCCACAATGCCGTGCTGACCGGCGAAACCGGCGAGGTGGACAAACTGGTCGCCGCCGCCGACGTCGGCTTCCTCGGCCTTCTGACCAACGCCACCGTGGGCTGGAACCGGGCCAAGAACGCGCTGGCAATCACCCAGGCCGATCGGCTGGACGAGGCCCGCTGAGCTCCGGGCCCCGTTGCTGGGTGAGCGCCTGAACCGGCCACCGGAAGTCCTCTGGACCCGTCGGGTGGTGACATCGACCTGGGGGCACTGGAGCCTCAAGCTCGACGGCAAAGGCCGGGGACGGGCCGCTATTCGCGTCAACCGTGTGCTGCGCACCCGCCCCAAGCACGTTCTCCGACGAGATGCGCGCCTACCCCAGATACCACGAGCTGTTGCACCACCTGCTGGCCGGGCAGGGCCACGACGCCGAGTTCCGGGATCTGGAAGCCCGCTGGACCGCCGCCGAACACCTGGACTTCCTCTTCGACACGCTCCGAGGTGTTCGCGTGTTTTCTGACTAGGGGGAACACGCACTTTCGCTGCAAGCCTCCAAACGGTGATCGAGGCGACTCTCCAACGGGCGCCGCCCGCCTGATTGGCCGACCCGCTCCGCTCGAGAACGAACGATGGCGGTGGGCGGCTGGGGACTGGCATGACGACCGGGCTGAAAGACGTCAGGGCGAAGTTCACCGCAGGCTGGGAGATGTTCGCCGCTACGTGTGCGGGCTTCACGCCCCGGAGGGGACCGTCCAGGCGTGGTTCGCCCACTCTTGATCTCGCAGTTCGGCATCGACCGGGAGGCTCGGGAGGTGGACTTCGGTCACAAGCACCTCGACTCTTCGTGGAAGTCCACTTCGGCAGGAACTCGGTGAATGTGGATGCCGTGGTGACCCGCCGGCCGGGGATCTGGCTGCCGAGGCGATCCCAGCTCGAGGACCGCTCCGGGATCTCACAGCTGGGGGACATGGCGGTGATCTCGGAGCTGAAGGTGGCCTCGACCACGATGGCTGGCGTGGACCACACCGAGATGTGCCGGGACCACTGGAAGCTGGCCATGCTCATGGACGAGGCCGAGCGGCGGGGCATCGAGCTCCCGCTGGCGTTCGTTTGCGTGCTCGACAACAACCCCTCATACACCTACAACTTCGACTGGCTCGAGTCCCGGCTGACCAAGGACCCGGCCGGTGACCACGTCCGTCTGCTGAAGTTCACGCTCCACCGCTGACTCGCGGGTGCAGGGCGTCCTGACCATCCGGCAGGATCGGCCCGGTGACTTCGAGGGTGGCCAGAGTCAGGCGTCGGGGTCGAACGCACGGGACTCTAGGACCTGCCAGGCGGCGTCGAGAGCGGCAGCCTTGGCCGACTCCTCGCTGTTGCCCGCCGTGCGCTGGTGGATGCCACTTCGGTGCCAGTCGCCTCTCAGGGCGTAGGCGACCCAGGATCCGTCGGCGGGGGACTGGTCGACGATCGCTCGGGCGGTGACGCCGTTGAGCGTGCAGAGGGCCTCGTAGCGCCGTCCGTGGACCTCCACCTCGACCCACTCGACCTCCGGCCCCGTCGACAGGGCGGTGTTCACCGGCGTTGGAGGTGCCGCGGCGATCGCATCGATGGATCTGGCCTGCTCCACCAGAGCCTCAATGATCCCGTCGTCGTCATTGCCGTCGGGTAGGTCCAGCGGAATCCACAGATGAGGATTGTCGGCGACCAGCCGGCTCCCCGCAGGTGAGCCAAGCAGGCGGGTGTAGATGGCGGCGATCCCGGGAGTGTTCTGGTGGTAGCGCATCCAGAACCTGGTGGTCTCATTCCCGAAGGGCACGCAGGTACCGATGCTGAAACAAGCGCCGCCACCGGCCCGGCTGGCCAGGTAGCGGCGGCGGTAGCCGCCTTGTGTGGCGCGCTCAAGGCCCATCGGCATCACCGGGGCATCGGGCCCGGTCAGTACCCGCGTCACTCTGTCCACCACCACGATCTCGAACTCTGGCGCATCGCAGGGCGACGGGGGCGGCGGACCCATGAACGACCGGTACATCCCCCGCAGCTGTCGGACGTTCTCGGCATGGAGCCCTCCCACCGCACCCTCGAGCCGGTCCAGGACGGTCTCCCAGTCGAGAACAGCCAGGTGCACCGCCGGGTCCTCGGACCGCCACCCCGGCTCCCGCACTTGCACCGCGAAGCACCTTCGGACGGTGGCGACGGCCTCGTCCACCCGGTCGGGTGGCATCAACACGGCCAGCACGCCGTCGCTGTGAGTGCTGGCGACGTGGGTGGCGTAGGCGTGCAGCTGGCGGCAGTCCAAGTTCGCCCACAACTTCGCTTCGATCTCGACCACCGGGGTCCCGTCAGCGAGCTGCGCCTCCAGATCGACCCGGCCGGCAGTCTCCGGGTGGGATACCTCAGCGACCCACGACACCTCCGACGGGAGATCAACTCCGGTTCGCTCGGCCAGCAGACGGACCAGTGCGGCGCTCGCAGCAGGCTCCTCGAGCAGGTAGGTCAGCCCGTGGGTGCACAGGACCTCTCCCTGCTTGTACAGGAGGCCCCACTGGGCGAGGTAGCCGGCGATGGTCCCGTAGCCCATGACTTCTGCCTTCCGCTCTCGCCCTATTGCGTCGACATTCTTCCCGATCAGGTGCGACACCGCCCGTTGCCGACCGACCCGCTCAGGCGTCGCTACGTTCCGTCGGGGCGGTCGCGCCTCTTGTGGGCATGGTGTGCCTCGAGAGCCGCTGCCAGCGCAGGGGCCACCTCAGGCTGGGTTCGGCTACTCCGTGCGCACGACCTTCGGTCGGTGCAACCCACCGTGGGAAGCGCAGTGGCAGGCCGGCGGAGAGCACGTCAACTACTACCGACTCGACGCCAAAACGTCCCAGAACTGGCTCACCGCACTAAGCGACACCTCGCCTGAGGGTCAGTAGGCGACTCGGCGGCCGTCCTGTCGGAGAAGGCTGCGCCGGGGTCGCCTTCCCACCTCCCCGTCCTCCGCCTCGGGTGCCGGGGCTGATGTCACAGCTGCGCTGTACCCTCACCGTGACTCATCCAGAGCGGCCCGAGGGACCTGGCCCTACGACGGCCCACCAACCTGCTCCGAGCTGCGCTCGGGGCAAGGTGGCAACGCCAGGCGATGAGGTGATGCCCCATGGGCGAACAGCACAAGTTCAGCGAGGACAAGCGGGCGGCGATCGGCGACGACGCCGGGATCCCCTGGCAACGGGTGTGCCCCTTCTGCGGCCACTACCCCGCGGCCGTCGGGACCCGAGACAGCGACGAGACCGTCGACGAGGACGGCACGGTCGTGCTCGAGGACCCCTGGCTCGGGTGCCCGGCGTGCAGCGAAGAATGGCAGTCGTTCGGCGTTCGCTACGTCATGGCCGAGAACCCCCCGCTGGAAGGCCCCGAGTTGGACGCCTTCGCCGAGGCGTTCGTCGCCGCCCTCAAGGCGTCCGACGGGAAGCCGGGCGCCTGACTCCGGCCTGCCCGCAGGCGGCCAGACCACCGACCCGGAATCGCTGGCGGGTTCGCGCCGGGCGGTCAGGGCTCAGTCGGCCCGCCCGAGGGGACCCACCCCCCCTTGCCCCACCGCCACGGACCACCCGACAGCCACACCACGGCCAAGGCCAAGAACACCGCGGACAAATCCACCCCGAGCAG
>CAZVVS010000051.1:0-17651 GCA_964630585.1 uncultured Gordonia sp. | reverse complement strand
CCCTCGCCCAGGTGCTTGGCGCCCCAGGACTGGGCGACGAGGTTGATGGCCTCGGTCGTGCCGCGCACGAAGACGATGTCCTCGCTGCGGGGGGCGCCGATGAACTTCGCGACGGTGTCACGCGCATCTTCGTAGGCGTCGGTCGCGCGGGCGGCCAGTTCGTGGGCCGCGCGGTGGATGTTGGAGTTCTCGTGCTCGTAGAAGTAGGAGATCCGGTCGATCACCGCCCGCGGCTTCTGCGTCGTCGCCGCATTGTCGAACCACACCAGCGGGCGGCCATTGACCGTCTCGGACAGGATCGGGAAATCGCGGCGCACCGCCTCCACGTCGAGCGGGCGGTCGCCGGTCGTCGCGACCGACGGCGGCTCCGGTTCGACGACCTCGATCGACGGCACGTCGGCCACCGCTTCGTTGGCCGACGCATCGTCGGGACCGGGCTCAATGAAGTAGTACGGCGCGGCATCGGCGGCCCCGTCGGCGAAGTAGAACTGCGGGACCTGCGTGAGTTGCTCGAGCGCCGATCCGCTGGGGGCGGCTGCGCCCGGCGCGACGGTCGGCAGCGAGACCGGTCCCGGGACGTGCGGCACGAACGGTGCTCCGGTCCCGGTGACGATCCGCTGCGCGGAGGCGTAGAGCTGACCGGCCAGCGCCGAGAGTTCCGCGGTGCTCGCCGGCCACTCGCCGTCGGCGTCGGCGGAGCGGAACTCGCGTGGTTCGCTGGGAAAGTGCGACTCAGGAATAGTCATGGAAGTTGTCCACCGCGACGTCGTCGAGCACCGCGAGGGCGTCGTCGGTCAGCGCGGCCAGGGACGTGTACAGCGTGACGAGGTACGACGCGACTCCGGCACGGTCGATCCCCGAGAAGCGCACCGCCAGGCCCGGCGTCTGGCTCTCGCCTTCGAGTTCAGGCTGGAAGAGGCCGACGACGCCCTGACGTTCGACGCCGGTGCGGACCAGGATGAACTTGGTCTTGCCCTTCTCGACGGGCACCTTGTCCGACGGGATGATCGGGATGCCGCGCCACGTCAAGAACTGCGAGCCGAAGAGGCTGACCGTGGCCGGCGGGACACCGCGGCGGGTGGCCTCGCGGCCGAACGCGGCGACGCCGAGCGGGTGGGTGAGGAAGAAGCCCGGCGACTTCCAGACCTTGGTGATCAACCCGTCGAGGTCGTCAGGGGTGGGCGGGCCGGTGAGAGTGGCGACGCGCTGCTCGGGGACCGCCTGCGCCAACAGCCCGTACTCCGGGTTGTTGATGAGTGCGGACTCCTGGTGCTCCTTGATGGTCTCGATGGTCAGTCGCAGCTGCTCGGCGACCTGGTTGTGCGGGCTGGAGTACAGGTCGGAGACGCGCGTCTGAATGTCCAGTGTCGTCGCGATCGGGCGCAGCGTGAACTCGCGCGGATGGGTCTCATAGTCGACGTAGGTCTGGGGCAGCTGACCGTCGAGATCGGACTCGCCCTGCGCGACGTGCACTGACACCCGGTCGGGGTTGGCCACGCGGTTCACCCGGTAGATGCCTGCCTCGACGGGGACCCATTGCAGCAGGTCGAGGAGCCAGCGCGGAGTGATCGTCTCCAGTTGGGCGTTGGTCTTGGTGGCGTTGGCGAGTTGCCGTGCGGCGAGATCGCCGAGCGCCTGGGACTCGTTCTGCGGGTTGGTCACTGGAATCCTCCGTCTCGGGGCAGGGTGTGCCGTCTCGGGGGGCCAAGTATGCGCCGCGAGCAGGTCGATTGACAGTAGATCCAGGCACCCGTGGGCGGGCAACCACCGCGGGGTATTGGACTCATTGCGAGCAGAACCCGCCATCGTTGCCAGACTTGCGACGCCGATCGCCTAGGTTGGCAGTCATGGCTTCTTCCCTGTCGAGGCGAATGCACGACGCCGTCGTCGTCGCGCCCGGTTGTCGGTGTCGATGAACGACGGCGCAGTCCGTCGACTCTTGCACCGCAATCCTCCTCATCGCTAGGGAAGAATTTCATGTCCGAAACCGCATCGGCGGCCCCTCTATGGCTGTCTGAGACTGTTCTGCCACCTGTGAGTGCGTGGCCGTCTGCCGCAGTCGAGTCCGCGGCGGTCGTCACCCCGCCGCGCCCGGCCCCGTTCGCCAGGTTGACCCGCTACCGCGGTGGCACGTACTCGCCGACGGTCGGCCGGATCCGATTCGCCGATGGGACGCAGGCGCGCACCGACCTGATCCGGCTCAACCCCGACGTCGGCGCCTACTCGCTGGACTTCAACGGCATGGTCACCGACAGCCCTACCGTGTATCGCCCGCATTCGTGGGACGAGGTGACCGGTGCCTACGCCGCCCGGTTCCGGTCGGCGGCGATCTCGGCGCTGCTGGCGCAGTCCTATCCCCATGTCGGCCTGGCAGAGCTCAGCAATCGGCTGCGGGCCGCGGGATACCCGATGAACTGCGGGAACCTGCGGGAACACCAGGCGATTGCGGCTACGCAGGCGGCGATCTGGCGGCTCACCAACAACTTGTCCCTCGACACGGCTCCGGTCGACGTCCCGATCGGCGTCACGACGATCGCGTCCGACGGTGGGACCGTCGTCGAGGTGGAGTTCGCCGAGCCGGTCGTCCTCGGAGGCTTCGCACTTGCGCTGGGATCGGACCTTCCTGCTGACCGGTTCGCCGTGCGTCTGCTCAAACCCACCGGGCACGGATGGGCGACGGTCGGCGGTTCAACCTTCACCACAAACGCCCACGGACAACACCAGCGCCGGCTGGGGGAGGCCGCGACCATCAGCGACGCTCCGCGTGGATCGGGCCCGGTCGGGTACCGCACCTATCGGATCGAGGTGTCCGGTGCTGGTCGGGTGACGACGGAGAACTTGCGGTTCTGCGTCTCCGGGGCACCGCGGTTTGCCAACGAGGCTCTTATCGTCGCGCTGTACGAGTACCTGCTCAAAGGCACTCGGGCCACGCCTGCGGCTGATCAGCTGCAGGGCGTGCAGCCATGGGTGCTGCTGGCCGACGACGATGCTGCGGTCGGGTTGACGCCCCTGATCACTCTGCGCTGATCACCCGCCGATGATCACCGTGGGCTGATGGATGTGGGTCCGTCCTTCTCCAGGAGAAAGAAGTAGGTCTGGTCTGCCCCACGCTGGTCCATTACGCCGAGGAGCGTCGTGTCGTCGATGCGGCGAAAGTGGTCGATGACGGGGATGTCGTCGTAGACCATCGCGGCGCCGCTGGCGCCGCGGTATTCGATCACGCGCAGACGGGCGCGCGGTTTCGTGGTGCGCAACCCGCGGAAGGCCGCGCGCCCCCCGGGCGGCATGACGCGGGGCACGCGCGACGCGACTCCGTTCAGCGTGCGCAACGGGACCAGCTTGGGGTTGACCGCGTACAGCTTGCCGGGCTCGCCGAAAAGCAGCGGGTGGACGGTCTCGCTGTCGATGAATTCCTTGCCGTACCAGCCGGTGAGGCCCAACAGGCCGTCCATCGGGTGGCCGGTGCGAATCTCCGAGCCTCGCCAGCGGCCGATCATCTCGTCGATGGTGACGGGCGACAGGGTGTCGAACAGCTCCTGGGCCGTGACGGTGCTGACGCCGGAGCGCAGGTCTTGTGCCGTAGTCATCGTGGGTCCTCTCAGCGCAGTGTCACGGCGGTCTCGGACACGGTGAAGCCATGGTCGGTCTTCGTGTCGTCGCAGCTGACGCCGGTCGTCTCGTCAATCGTGCAGGTGATCGGCCCGACAGTCAGCGCCCGGCCGTAGGGGAGGGCGCGGGAGTTGCGCGATTCGGGGTAGAACCGGGCGTCGCCCATTGAGATGAGCATGGCCTTCTGGTTGCGCGTCGTCATCACGACGGCGTTCGGGGCGACCATGACGTCGGGGGCACCGGAGCCCGGGACACGTGGCACGAAGTCGGGGAAGTGGCCGTGGCAGCCGGTCTCCGAATCGGGCTGGGCGGCGAGTATGGCGCACTGCCATTTCCCCGACGGTGAGGTGAAGTAGTAGTTGCCACCCACCCCGTAGTCGGCCGGGTTCACCGCACCGGCGGCGGGCTTGGAGGCGCTGGGCTCGGCCATGTCGGCTTCTTCGGGCGAGGTGGGAGCGGTGGATTCTCCGACGGTGGTCGTGATGGTCACCGTCGGTGAAGCATCCTCGACCTCGCCGGTAGAACGGCTACAACCGGTGAGGCACAGCACCCCCACGGCGCCGGCGGCGATCCCCGTTTTCGTCAGGTGCGACAGGTCGTTCCACTTCATTCGTGCCATGCGAACACGCTACCGACACCCGACGCAGCCGCGTCCTCGTATCGAGGACTCGTTCCAGGGCATGCCCGGCGGTGCGCAGCCGTAGGCTCACCGATGTGGGCGGAGAAGATGAGAAGGCTGGCAGCGTGGCGGAGTTGCGCCGGGACTTGGAACAGATCGTGGGTGTCACCCACGTCCTGACCGACCCCGAAGTCGCCGCCGGCTATGTCACCGACTGGACCGGCAACTGGCACGGCCACACCGCGGCGGTGGTGCGGCCCGCGAACACCGACGAGGTCTCGCGTGTGCTCGCACGCTGTCATCGCGACGGTGTGGCGGTGGTCCCGCAGGGTGGCAACACCGGTTTGGTCGGCGGTTCGGTGCCACTGCACGGCGAGGTCGTGTTGTCCACGGCTCGACTGAACCGCATTGAGGAGGTGGACGCAATCGGCTGCACACTGGCGGCCGGTGCGGGTGTGCGGGTGGCTGACGCCCAGCGCGCGGCAGCCGGTCATGGACTCGCGTTGGGCGTCGATCTGGCGTCGCGGGAATCGGCGACGCTGGGCGGCATAGTCGCCACCAACGCGGGCGGCATCGCCTTCGTGAAGCACGGTAACACCCGAGCCCAGGTGCTGGGGCTCGAGGCCGTGCTCGCCGACGGCCGGGTGCTCACCCGTTGGGCGGCGCTGCCCAAGGACAACATCGGCTACGACCTGCCCGGTCTGCTCACCGGCTCGGAGGGGACGCTCGCGGTGATCACGCGGGTGTTGTTGCGGCTGGTGTTTCCGGCGCAGGCCACGGCGACGGTGCTGGTCGGCGTTGACGATGCGGGTGCGGCGCTCTCGCTGCGCGACGCCATCCTCGAAGCCGGTCTCACGCTGGAGGCGGCGGAACTGATGACCGACGACGGGCTGGATCTGGTCTGCGCCGAGAAGGATCTGCGGTACCCGTTCGGTGATCGTGCGGCTTACACGGTGCTGCTCGAAGTGTCCGGACCCGACGATCCGGAGGGGTCGCTGGTCGAGGTGCTGACGCGCTGCTCCGGAGTTGTCGACGGGACTGTGGAGAAGGGTCATTCCGAGCGTCTGTGGCACTACCGCGAAAGCCACACCGAGTCGGCGGCGTCATCGTCGGTGACCCCCGTGCTCAAGCTGGACATCTCCGTGCCGGTGCGTGAGATCGGCGGCTTCCTGGCCGAACTCCCCGAGCTGCTGCGTGCCGACCACCCCGGCATCCGGCCACTCAACTTCGGGCATTTCGCCGACGGCAACATCCACGTGAACCTGCTCGACGTACCGCCCGAGCAGCGCGAGGAGGTTACCGACGCCGTCTTCCGCCTCGTCGCGCAGTATCAGGGCAGCATCAGCGCCGAGCACGGCATCGGGCGGGCGAAGAACCCGTGGATCGGTTTGGGCCGATCTTCTGTCGACCTGGCAATGATGGCGGCGATCCGGCACGCCTTCGACCCCGCCGGGATCCTCAACCCCCACGTGCTTCGGTTCGACTGAGGCGCCGGCACTGCGCGATCCATCACCGTTTCGTCGATCCAGCATCGATCGACGCAGCCTTGTCGAAACCGTCTGGGGTGTAGGGATCGGCTAGGGATGCACGACGATGTTGCCGACCTTGTGCCCGGAATCGATGCGCCGATAGGCGTCGACGATGTCGTCGAGGCCGATGTCCTCGCGCACGACGCGAAGCGTCCCCTCGGCGACAAGGTTCATGAGGTGGGCGAAATCGTCGGCGCGCTCGGGTGCCACACCTGCCTTGACACGTCGGCGCGGGATCACGTTCTCGGCGAGAGTCGCGGCAGCGAGCACCGCGGTGCCGGTGTCGGTCAGCAGTCGTGCTGCCGAAGCGGGATCGAGGTTGCCGACGGTGTCGAGGACGACGTCGAAGCGCCGGTTCGTGGCTGCGAGGTCGACGCTGGTGTAGTCGATGACGTCGTCGGCACCCAGGTCGGTGACGAGCGCGGCATTGGACCCACTGGTTACCGCGGTGACCGTAGCGCCCAGGTGCTTGGCGATCTGTACCGCGTTGGTGCCGACGGCGCCGGAGGCCCCGTTGACGAGGACTTTCGTGTTCGCGCCGGTGTCCACGCTGCGCAGGAAGTGCAGTGCCGCTGAGCCGCCGAACAGCACGCCCGCCGCGTCGGAGTGGCTGACCGTCGGGGGCTTGTGGGCCAGCTTTTTCGCGGGGATGACGACGTATTGCGCGTGGGTGCCCATGGCCGCGCCGGTCATCCCGGCCACCTCGTCGCCGACGGCGAACCCGTCGACCTTGGTGCCGAGCGCCGCCACCGTGCCAGAGACCACTCCGCCCAACACGGGTCGCCTTGGTCGCCGCCAGCCGAAGGCCAGCCGCGAGAGTGCGCCGAAACCGTCGGGGAAGCGTGCGCCGCGGATGCGGGCGTCCCCTGAGGTCACCGCTGCGGCGACAACGCGGACGAGTACCTCCTTGGGCCCGGGTTCGGGTCGGTCGATTTCGCGGATCTCGACGACCTCGGGCGGGCCGTAGGCCGGGACGAGCGCTGCTCTCATGCCATTCTCCTTACGGCTGTAAGTCTTGTTTGGGGATGTTAGCCTTACATGCGTAAGTCTGCAAGTATCGCCGGACGGAAGGAGTACGACCGTGGCACGCGCGCACCTGACCCGGGAGAAGGTCGTCGCCGCGGCGGTCGCCGTTGCCGACGCCGGCGGATTGTCAGCGGTCAGCATGCGCAACGTCGCGCGCGAACTCGGCGTCGAGGCGATGTCGCTCTATCACCACGTCGCCGACAAGAGCGCCCTGCTCGATGCGATGGTGGACTGGATCTTCACGCGGATCGAACTGCCGACCCCCGACGACGGGTGGCGCGAAGGGATGGTGCGGCGGGCCGACTCGGCGCGCGCGGTGCTCGCCGCCCACCCCTGGGCCCTTGGACTGGTCGACTCCCGACGCACCCCGGGGCCGGCCCTGCTGTCGCACCACGACGCCGTACTGGGCTGCCTGCGCCGCAACGGATTCACCGTCGAACTCGCGTCGCACGCCTTCTCCGTGATCGACTCTTACGTCTACGGATTCGTCCTCACCGAGATGAACCTCCCCTTCTCCGACGGCGCCGACGAACTCGTCGGCGAGTTCACCGACACGTTGCCGGTGGCTGACTATCCGTATCTGGCCGAGCTCGCCCAGACGGTCGTCACCGAGTCCTACCGGTTCGCCGACGAGTACTCCTACGGGCTCGACCTGGTGCTCGATTCGATTGCAGTGCGGCGACGCTGAATTCTCACTGCTGCGCGGTAGCGCTGAAATCTCACTGCCGCGCGGCGTCCCCGGCGGGGTGGCAGGATCAACTGCCATGCACACCACACCGGCTGAAACAGAGAAGTTGCTGCTGGCGGTCGCGGGGATGGTGGCGCGCGACCGTCGTGAGCGGGGAGTCCTGCTCAACTACCCCGAGTCCGTCGCCCTGCTGTCCACTTGGGTCATCGAGCGGGCGCGGGAAGGTGCGTCGGTCGTCGAATTGATGGAGCAGGGCCGGTCGGTCCTTCGTCGCGACGAGGTGATGCCCGGCGTGCCCGAGATGATCACCGACGTCCAGGTGGAGGCCACCTTCCCCGATGGCCGAAAGCTGGTCACCCTGCACCACCCGATCGATTAGAGGAAGGCCACCATGGCATCGCAATCCAGCGACGACGGGCCAGGCGCGATCCGCGTACGACCCGGGCAGCTCGAACTCAACGCCGATCGCGGCCCCGACGAGCGAGCTGAGTTCGTCATCGTCAACACCGGCGACCGACCCGTGCAGATCGGCTCGCACATTCACTTGCCGGATGCCAATACCGCCCTCGATTTCGACCGCGCCGCCGCCCACGGGTTCCGACTCGACGTTCCAGCGGGCACGTCGGAGCGATTCGAGCCGGGTGCGTCGCGCACCGTCGCCGCCGTTGCACTGCGCGGCCGGCGGGCAGTGCCGGGTATCCAGCGCGGCAAAGCCGCTGGGAGTCTCTAGATGGTTTCCATCGACCGGGCGGCCTATGCGTCCATCTACGGCCCGACGGCCGGCGACCAGATCCGGCTTGGCGATACAGATCTGTGGATCGAGGTCACCAAGGACCACACCGCCGGCGGTGAGGAGTCGGTCTTTGGCGGCGGCAAGTCGGTGCGCGAGTCGATGAACCAGTCGACGCGGACCCGCGCCGACGGTGCGCTCGACACCGTCATCACCAACGTGATCGTCCTGGACTGGTGGGGGATCGAGCGAGCCGACGTCGGCATCCGCGACGGGCGCATCGTCGCGCTCGGGCGGTCGGGCAACCCCGACATCGCCGACGGGGTGCACCCAGATCTCGTGATCGGGCCGTCGACCGACGTCATCGCGGGAGAGGGGAAGATCCTCACCGCCGGCGCCATCGACTCCCACGTCCACCTCCTCTCGCCGTCGCAGTTGCACGAGGCACTCGCCACCGGCATCACCACCGTCATCGGCGGCGGCACCGGGCCGTCGGAGGGCTCCAAGGCCACGACCGTCACGCCCGGCGCGTGGCACCTGCAGACGATGCACCGCGCCCTGGACGGGGTGCCGCTCAACATCGTGCTGCTGGGCAAGGGCAACACCGTTTCGGCCGCGGGGTTGGCCGAGCAGGCACTCGCGGGTGCCGGTGGCTACAAGGTCCACGAGGACTGGGGCTCGACGCCGGCGGCCATCGACTCCGCGCTCACCGCCGCCGACGAGTGGGGCCTGCAGGTGGCGCTGCACTCGGACTCGCTCAACGAGGCCGGCTTCGTCGACTCGACAGTGGCGGCGATCGACGGCCGCAGCATCCACGCCTTCCACGTCGAAGGCGCCGGCGGTGGCCATGCGCCCGACATCCTGTCGATCGCGGGGCTGCCGCACATCATCCCGGGTTCGACCAACCCGACGCTGCCGCACACCGTCAACACCGTCGCCGAGCACCTCGACATGCTGATGGTCTGTCACCACCTGAACCCGGCGGTGCCCGAGGACCTGGCTTTCGCCGAGTCCCGGATCCGTGGGACCACGATCGCCGCCGAGGACATCCTCCACGACATGGGGGCACTGTCCATCACGTCGTCGGACGCCCAGGCGATGGGCCGTATCGGCGAGGTCATCACCCGCACGTGGCAGGTCGCACACGTCATGAAGGCACGACGCGGAGGGGAGACCGGCGACGAACCGGCCGACAACCTGCGCGCACGCCGCTACGTGGCGAAGTACACGATCAACCCGGCGGTCGCGCACGGCCTCGACGGCGAGATCGGCTCCGTCGAACCGGGCAAGCTCGCCGACCTCACCCTGTGGGAGCCGAAATTCTTCGGCGTGCGCCCGTCGGTGGTCATCAAGGGCGGTGCGATCGCCTGGGCCGCCCTCGGCGATCCGAACGCGTCGATCCCCACGCCACAGCCGGTGCTGGCCCGCCCGACTTTCGGCGACGCGATCGGCGCGGACCTCTCGTTGACTTTCGTCTCCCCGGCGGCTCTGGACGACGGGCTCGCGCAGCGCCTGGGGTTGCGCCGGAGACTGGTGCCGCTGCGGCCCACGCGTGGCATCGGAAAGAAGGAGATGAAAGTCAACGACGCCCTGCCGATCATCGACATCGCTCCCGACACCTTCGCCATCAGTATCAACGGCGAAGCCGTCGCCCCGGCACCGGCGGAACGGCTGCCCCTGGCCCAGCTGTACTCGATGTTCTGATGTATGCCGCGATGCTGCTGGCCGACGCCCGGCTCCCCAGCGGCGGCCACGCCTACTCGGCCGGTGTCGAACCGGCGCTGCGCAGCGGGCTGGCACCCGAAGAGATCGGCGAGTACATGCTCGGCCGGGCGCGGACCGTGGTGCGGGTCGAGGCCGGTACCGCAGTCGTCGCCCGCCACGCGTTTCTCGACGACGCCGATTCACATGCCGGCCTCGATGCCGTACTGGCCGCATGGGCCGCGCGCACCCCGTCGCCGGCCCTGCGGGAGGCCTCCGCCGCGCAAGCACGCGGCCTGCTGCGGTTGGCCGTCTCGCTGTGGCCCGGCCCGATGTGGCCGGTACTCGCCGAGCAGGCCCGACCGCTGTCTCGGGCCGTCGTCCTCGGGGCGATCGCCGCCGCGTCGGGGATGTCGGCCGTGGAACTGGTCCGTACCGTCGTCTACGACGACGCCGCCACGGCCGCGGCCGCGCTGCTCAAGCTCGACCCGTGTGATCCGGCGCAGGTCAGCCGGTGGGTGCTGGACGCCTGCGCGGCCGCGGAGCCTTTCGTCGTCGATTTGGCGTCCCTGACCGAGCCGGCCGCGATCCCGGCGGCCGGTGCCCCGCAATCCGAGGAGTGGGCGCAGGCCCACGCCCTCCTGACTCAGAGGTTGTTCCGTGCCTGAGACCCCCGCCCCCGCCCGGTCTTTCCGACTCGGCATCGCCGGACCCGTCGGGACCGGCAAGTCATCGCTGATCGCGACGGTGTGCCGCGAACTGGCCGACGAGATCGCGATCGGCGTCATCACCAACGACATCTTCACCGATGAAGACGCCCGCATGCTCAAGGCGGCCGGTGTGCTCGATGCCGAGCGGATCCGTGCGGTGGAGACCGGCGCCTGTCCGCACACCGCCATCCGTGACGACGTGACGCAGAACCTGCTCGCCGTCGAAGACCTGGAGCGCGACTTCGCACCGTTGGACCTGGTGATGGTCGAATCCGGCGGTGACAACCTCACCGCCACGTTCTCCCCGGCTCTCATCGACGCCCAGGTCTTCGTGCTCGACGTTGCCGGTGGCGGTGACGTGGCCCGCAAGGGTGGGCCGGGGATCGCCCGTGCCGACCTTCTCGTCGTCAACAAGACCGACCTCGCTCCACACGTGGGTGTCGACGTCGAGCTGATGGCCGCCGACGCGCGCGCCGCGCGTGACGGCGGGCCGGTGCTCGCGCTATCGCGCCACGACCCGGAGTCGGTGGCGCAGCTGCGGGCATGGGTGCTCTCGATGATCGCGGCGCACCGCTCCGGTGACCACACACCGATCGACCCCGGCCCCATGGCTCCGCACTTCCACGCCGACGAGCAGCACCCCGACGGCGGGTACACCCACAGCCACGCCCACTCCCACGCACACGAGCACTGATGACCACGACGACGGTCGGCGTGCGCGCCGGGGAGCCGCGCGCCGGCGTCGTGCTGTCGTCGGGTGCCGGCACCGTGTTGATCCCGCGCCTGCTCGACCGGACCCGCGACACCGCTCGGATCGCGCTGGTACCGGGCGGCGCGATGATCCTCGGCGGCGACCACCTGTCGGTCCACGTGGAAGTCGGGCCCGGGTGCCGGCTGGAACTCGTCGAGGTCGGTGGGACGGTCTGCTACGACGCCGCCGGGCAAGCATCGACGTGGTCGGTGGACGTCGCGGTGGGACGCGGCGCGTCGCTGCTGTGGCACGGGCGCGAGACGGTCGTCGCCGACGGATCGAACCTGACCCGGTCCCTGCGCGTCGAACTCGACACCGGGGCATGTGCACTCGTCCGGGAGACGACTGTTCTGGGGCGCAGCGGTGAGGGCGGTGGACGCGTGCGACAGGCGACGGAGGTCGTGGCGCACGACGGCACGCCGGTGCTCGTCGAAGAGCTCGACCTTGACGGCGCAAACCCGGTACCGGGGGTGATAGGTGCCCACCGAGTTCTCGACACAGTCCTGCTGCTAGGTCGTCGGCCAGGGGGCGAGAGTGGTCCGGGGGTGATGAGCTTGGCCGAGCCGGGGGCGCTGGCCCGCTTCATCGGAGCGGCCACCCACCTGAGTCCGCTCGGCGCGACATGGGAGTCGTGGCGCAATACGGTGGGAGACCGGGCGATGGACGAGGAGCGCAGATGAGCGGCGGGCAGCGCGACACTATGGGCGCGACGCTGTCGGGTTGGCCGGTGGCGGTCGGGGTCATCGTCGCGTTGAACGTGGTGGGCTGGGGGATGATGCTGCTGGTCGTCGTGCCATCGGGGGTGAGCTATGCCGCCGGCGGGTCCACGGCGCTGGCCGTCGGGCTGGCGGCGTACGCGCTGGGCATGCGTCACGCCTTCGATGCCGACCACATCGCTGCCATCGACAACACCACCCGTCGCTTCGTCGATCGTGGCAAACCGGCCTCGACGGTGGGCCTGTGGTTCTCCCTGGGCCATTCCACGGTCGTGCTGCTGCTGTGCGCCGCGCTGGCCGCAGGGCTATCGGCGGCAGCCGCGGCGATCTCCGACGACGATTCGGCGGTGCGCGGGTTCACCGGGGTCTGGGGTCCGACGGTGTCCTCGGTGTTCCTGCTGGCGATCGCCGCGATCAACATGTGGTCGCTGCGCCAGGCGCGTCGCGACGGCACCGATCAGGCCAAGGGTGGGCCCATGTGGTGGCTGATGCGCCGGTTCGAAGCGGTCGTGGACCGGCCTTCGCGCATGTTCGGTGTCGGCTTCGCCTTCGGGATCGGATTCGATACCGCCACCGAAATCGGGTTGCTCGCCATCGCCGGTGCGGCGACGCTGGGCCAGGTGCCGTGGTGGGCGGTGATGACCCTGCCGATCCTGTTCGCCGCGGGGATGTCGCTGCTCGACACCACCCAGGGGGCTCTCATGCGCCGCGCCTACGCGTGGCGGGCACCGACGTCCGGTGGGGTGCCCCCACAGCGCCGCACCCTCCGGTACCCGCTGGTGATGACGGGGGTCTCGGCGGTGGTGGCGGTCCTGGTCGCCGGTGTGCAACTCGCCGGGGTGGGCACCGAAACCTTCGGGTGGGGCGGGATCCTCGAGCGGATCGGATCGGCAGACCTGGAGACCCTCGGCATCTACCTCACCGTCGTCCTGCTGGGGGTTTGGATTGCCGCTGCCGCGGCGCTGCTGCTTCGTCGTCGGGCGTAGCCGGACCCCGTCGAACAAGGCCGAAGCGGTGGAAGCAGAGTTCGTCTGATTAGTCGTTGCCGTGCTGGCGGATGCCGAACACGGTGAACAGGCACGCCGCCGCCGCGAAGACCACCAGTAGCGTGAGGCCGATCGTGTACGAGTGGTCGACGTCGTCATAGGTGGCGCCCATCACCAGCGGGGGGAAGAAGCCGCCGAGACCGCCAGCCGCGCCGACCAGTCCGGTGACTGCACCGACGCGGGCGGGCGGTGACGCGACGGCGACCCAGGCGAAGACCGAGCCGGCACCCATTCCCATCATCACGGCCATCAGGATGAAATCGACCCCGGCGTACCACGGCATGGCGGGTTTGGTGATCATCCAGAGCGCCAACAACGCGGCTCCACCGCACGAGATGGCCGTGATCAAGCGCGGACCGAACCGGTCGGACAGGACGCCGCCGAGCGGGCGGGCGATGACGGCCGCCACCGCGAATCCCGCGGTGCGGGCACCGGCTGACTTGAGGTCGGTCATGTCGTAGACATCGTTGAGGTAGGTCGGCAGATACGTCGAGAAGGCGACGAATCCGCCGAACGCCGCGGCATACAAGAACGCCATCTGCCACGTGATCGGGAGTTTCAGCGCATCGACCAGCTTGGGCATGGGTGGTTCGGTGTTGGGCGTCCACGACGGAGCATCGCGCATTCCGGCCCAGCAGACGGCGGCGACGACGATCAGCGCGACCGCGATGATGACGTGCGTCGGGAAGTAGCCGAACCACTCCTTGAACCGGGGTGTGAAGAACGCCGACAGGGCGGTCCCGCCCATGCCGGCGCCGAAGACGCCGGTGGCGAATCCACGTCGCGCCGGCTCGTACCAGTTGTTGAGGAAGGGGATTCCGGCAGCGAAGCTGGTCCCGGCGATTCCGAGGAAGAAGCCGATGACGATCATCAGCGGGTACGACTTCAGCTCACCGGCCACGGCGACGAGGATCACGAACGGCACCGACAGCAGCAGCAGCGCGGTGAACATGACGCGACCGCCGAACCGTGGCGTCAATACGCCGACGACGATTCGGCCGAGTGAGCCGACGAGGATGGGCACGGCGATCAGGATCGACTTCTGTGAGGCGTTCAGATCCATCTCGCCGGGGCTGGCGTAGAACACGCCCAGCGGTGCGATCAGATTCCAGGCCCAGAAGGTGATCGCGAATGCCAGCGTGGCCAGGACGAGGTTGCGGGTCTGCCCGGCACGCAGTGTGGGTGCGGGCTGCTGTGCGGTCGTCATCGGCGGGCTCCGTCCTTCGTGCCGATCGGTGCCCACGCTTCTGAGTGGCCCCCGCCCGACGTGGGGTTGTCATCACGGCTGCGGTAGACGATGTAGGGCCGGAACAGGTAGTGCAGCGGAGCGGTGAACATGTGGACCAGCCGTGTGAAAGGCACCAGGATGAACAGCACCATCCCGATGAGCACGTGGATGTGGAAGCGCAGCGGTGCTGCCTCCATGGCGGCGATGTCTGGGTGGAGCGCGAAGATGGATCGGAACCACGGCGCGACCGTTTGGCGGTAGTCGACGCCGGGTCCGTGCGGGTCGATCATGCCCACCACGGTGATGTAGGTGCCCGCCACCAGCGCGGACACCAAGACCAAGTACATGAGCTTGTCGTTGGCCGTGGTCGCCGCGAACACCGGGCCGACGGTGCGCCGCCGATAAATCAGGATCGCGACCCCGACGAGGGTGGCCAGGGCGGCGATGATCCCGCCGACTGCGGCGGCCCAGTGGTACATGGACTCGCTGATCCCCAAGGCGTTGGTCCAGGACTCGGGGATGACCAAGCCGATCGCGTGACCGGCGATCACCACCAGGATGCCGTAGTGGAACAGCGGCGAACCGATACGGAGCAGTCGCGCCTCGTACAACTCCGACGAGCGCGTCGTCCAACCGAACTTGTCGTAGCGGAACCGCCAGATCGTGCCGCCGATCACCGAGATCAGCGCCAGATAGGGGACGACTCCCCACAAGAAGATGTTCATCGCGGCCCTCCGACGGTGGCAGGCGGTGCGGCGACCACCGGTGACAACGAAATCAGTCGCGGATCACCGGCGTCGAGCCCGACCTGCTCGACGGCGCCCGCGCGCATCGGGTCGGTGGCGGCGCCAGCGGGTCCGCGCTGCATAGCCAGTGCTGCCGCCTTGTCCGGTGGCGACTGACCGGGCAGCGTCGCACACACCGACACCAGGACGTCGCCGTAGGGCGAGTCCGCCTCCTGTAGTGCCAGTCGGATCAACTCGATGGAACCGCGGTACTCGACGAGCAGGTCGTGGCCCGCAACCGGATCCACGCGGGCGGCGAACTCGAGCACAATCGGCAGGTAGTCGGTCAGCTCGCCGTGCGTGTCGACGAGGAACCCGGCTCGACGGTAGCGCTGCTTGAACGCCGCGAGTGCCTCGCCGCGGCGGCGCGTGTCCCCGTCCGACCAATACGTCAAGTACAGCGTGTGGCGCCGCGAGAGGTCGAAGACGTCGACGTAGTCGCGGCGCAGGGCGTCCGGGGCGGTCGAGCCCAGATGGTCGACGAACCGGGCCAGGGGAGCTGTCGACGCCGACGGCGTCAGCTCGGCGAGCGCCCTGCGCAGCAGGTCCACGCGTTCGAGCAGTTCGTCGTCGGGGTACTGCAGGCACCAGGATGCGACCTGGCGGACGACCCGGTGGTCCCCGGAACTGCGAGGGCGGTCTGCGGTCGGCTTCGCCGCGAACGGATTGCGCATCACTGCTGCGCTCCGGCGCCCGACGGGAACATGCCCTCCGCACTCCCGTTGCCATCCCAGTTCAGCAGGTTGACGCGGCCCCGTAGGACGTTCTCGTCTGCGGCATGGTCGCTGGTCTGCCGTTGCCGCAATGCTTGGAAGGTCTCCACCGAGACCGGGGTCGGACGCCCGCTTGCCTCACCGAACGGGCCGGACTCGTACATGCCCGGACCGTCGTCGTAGTCGAGCGAGCATGCCAGCTCCTCCAGCTGATGGCCTTCTTCGCGGTGCGCAGTCGGGATGACATACCGGTCGGCGTACTTGGCGATCGCCATCAGGTGGTACATCTCGACCATGGACTCCTCGTCCATGCCCACCGCCGCCGGGATCAGCGGGTTGGGCTCGCGGCCCAGGGCGACATCACGCATGTACGACCGCATCGCGGCCAGCTTGCGCAGCACTCCGGTGACGACGTCGGTGTCACCCGCGGTGAACAACTCGGCGAGGTACTCGACGGGGATGCGCAGCGTGTCGATCGCACCGAACAGATTGTCGTGGCTCTCGCCGTCGTGTCCCTGCTCGGAGAGCAGGTCGACGATGGGTGACAGCGGTGGCACATACCAGACCATCGGCATCGTCCGGTACTCCGGGTGCAGCGGGAGGGCGACCCGATACTTCTTCGCCAAGGCGTACACCGGCGAGCGGCGAGCGGCGTCGATCCAGTCGTCGGGAATCCCCTGCGCGCGTGCCTGCGCCACGACCGTCGGATCGGACGGGTCGAGCATCAGGTCGAGTTGGGCCTCGTAGAGATCCTTCTCGTCAGCGGTCGACGCCGCCTCGGTGACGCGGTCGGCGTCGTAGAGGAACAGTCCGATGTAGCGCAGCCGGCCGACACAGGTCTCCGAGCACACCGTCGGCTGTCCGACCTCGATCCGCGGGTAGCAGAAGGTGCACTTCTCCGCTTTGCCGGTGCGGTGGTTGTAATAGATCTTCTTGTACGGGCAGCCGGTGATGCATTGGCGCCAACCGCGGCATCGATCCTGGTCGACCAGCACGATTCCGTCTTCTTCGCGCTTGTAGATCGCGCCCGACGGGCACGACGCCATGCATGACGGGTTGAGGCAGTGCTCGCAGATCCGCGGCAGGTAGAACATGAAGGTCTGTTCGAGGTCGAGCTTGATCTTCTCCGAGGCCTGCGCGGCAAGTTTCTGCAGCACCGGGTCCTGCTTCGCGGTCACCGCGCTGCCGCCGAGGTCGTCGTCCCAGTTGGCCGACCACGTGATCGTCATGTCCTCGCCGGTGATCAGCGACTTGGGTCGGGCGACGGGGATGTCGTCGCCCAGCGGTGCGCTGATCAGGTTCTGGTAGTCATAAGTCCACGGCTCGTAGTAGTCGTGCAGCGTCGGCTGCACCGGGCTGAAGAAGATGGTGGCCAGTTTCTGCAGCCGACCACCGGTACGCAGCCGCAGGCGACCCCGTCGGTTGAGTTTCCACCCGCCGCGCCACCTGTCCTGGTCTTCGTAGCGGCGCGGGTACCCCTGGCCGGGGCGCGTCTCGACGTTGTTGAACCACACGTACTCGGTGCCGGCCCGGTTGGTCCACGCCTGTTTACAGGTGACCGAGCACGTGTGGCAGCCGATGCATTTGTCGAGGTTCATCACCATCGCGACCTGTGCCATGACTCGCATCAGTACGTCACCTCCTGGCTGCGCCTGCGGATGGTCGAGACGATGTCGCGCTGGTTGCCCGTCGGACCGAGGTAGTTGAACGCGTACGACAACTGCGCATAGCCGCCGATCAGGTGCGATGGCTTCACCAGCAATCGGGTCACGGAGTTGTGGATACCGCCGCGGCGCCCGG
>CAZVVS010000050.1:0-17907 GCA_964630585.1 uncultured Gordonia sp. | reverse complement strand
TTTCGCCCCAACGCTTCCGCCGCCGGCGATCGAGGCGGTGTTCCTCGGTCAGATCGCGGTGTTCACCGTGTTGGCGCTGCTGCCCGCGGGTGCGCCCGCGGCCGCCTTCGTCGTGCCGCTCGCCGTCGTCGGCGGCATCCGGCTGCAACTCTTCCGGTCTGCTGGCGGGATTACGTTCGTCAGCATCGCGACGACGGGCAACTTCATGCGCCTCGTCGACTCGATAGTCAGGGTGGTGCAGACTCCGACCGCCGAGAACAAGCGATTGGCGACCTTCGCCCTGCTGATCGTCGCGGGTTTCATCGTCGGTGCTTTCGCCGGTGCCGCGGCATCCAAGGCGTTCGGCGCCACGGCGATCTGGGGCGTCGTCGCGATCGAGAGTGCGGGGTTCATCGTCTACGCCGCGTCGCGGCGTCGTGCTCGTCAGCGCGGCTGACCGGGACCGCCACAACCGCTACCGGTTTTCACAATCGCTACCGTTGCAACGGTAGCGATTGTCGGGGTACGTAGCTGTTGTGGCCGGATTCCACTAGCGCGGCCGATAGAAGCCCTGGAATCCCTGGTCGAGGTTGGTCGTGCGGATCGGGTTGACCTGGACCGGGTCTCCGGCCTCCACCATGAGCCCATCGCCGACGATCATGGCCACGTGCCCGTCCCACACCGCGAGGTCGCCGGGTTGGACCTGGGCCTGGTCGACGCGGTAACCCGCCTCGTCCTGGTCCTGCGCGAGGCGGGGAATCTCCAGCCCGGCCTGCCGGTATGACCATTGCGTGAACCCGCTGCAGTCGAAGCCCTGCGGCGTCGTCCCGCCCCATACGTAGGGCACTCCGCGCTGGCTGAGTGCGGCCCGCACCGCCTTGGCCGCGCGGGCGTTGGGTGCGTAAACGACCCTTCCGTTGGGCAGGGTGATGGCCAGTGAGGCGTCCTTCTTGTCGTCGCCCTCGCGATGGTCACCATGACGGCCGTCGTGTTGCCCGCCGCCGTTGCGCTGGTGGTCGACCGGCGCGGGAACCGGTTTGGGTGCGGTGTGCCGTGAATTCGCGAGCAACTTCGCCGCGTCGGAGGCGAGCTCACCCTGTGCCTTTACGACAGTCGCGACGCCGCGCGCGACGTGGTCGATTGCGAGCGGCAACAGCGCCATCAGCCCCTCGATGCTGTGGATTGCGGGACCGAGGGATGACGCGGCCTTCGCGAACGAATCGACGAGGCGGCGCACCTCGGCGGCGGCGTGGCCGACTCGTGTGCTGGCGGTTTCGACGATCGACGCCGACGACGAGTTGGCCGTCGCCGACCGTTGGTGGCGCCGACTCGACGACGAGGACGCGCCGGCCGCGGCATCTCCGCCGCGGCCGGTCCACGACCCTGACAGTGACCGGGCACCCTGCTGGGCGTCGGCCGCCGCCCGCCGAGATACTGCCGCGGCCTTCGCTGCGTTTGGCAGTGGCCCGCCCGCCGGGAGCACACCCGTGCCGAGCGTGCTGGCGAGACCGTGCAGCGGGGCGATGAGCGCGTCGGCGCTCACCGTCGAACCGTCCCGATACTGCCGGTGCCGGCCACGTCGGTGGACTCGTAGGCGTTGGCCCCCGCGCGCGCGGCGTCGGCGGTCGACGCGTGGTGCGCGCCGAGGGCGCCGAGTTCGCCCGCCGATGCGTCGAGGACGTGGGCGAGGACGCCGAGGAACTCGGCGCCGATCAGGCCGAAGGTCGGCAGCAGTGGTGCAATATCGCCGCGCAGTGAGGCGGCCGCGTCGGCTGCTTGCTGGGCGCTGGCGCGGTGTTGCGCGGCGAACCGGTGGGCGGTGGGCGAGTGGAGTGTGACCGTCATGCTTCTTTGGACGCACGCGGTCGCCGAATGGTTCCCCAGGCCCATGCGCTGAGGCGTGGCTTCGGCGCCGACTCGAAGGCCTCTTGCGAACTCATCGATTCACCTCCCGAACAGCTCGTCGACGATGGCGCAGGCAAGGTCGGTCGCTCTCCCGCGCGCCGCGCGCAGGGCGTCGTCGTCACGAGGGAGGACGGGGACGACCGCCTCGACGTAGGCCTTTGCCTTCGGCTCGGTGCCCGACGGGCGGACCAGTGCGCGCACACGTGCGTCCCCGTCTGCGCCGGTGAATTCGACGGCGTCGGTGCGCAAGCCGTCGTCGCGAATCGCGTAGTCGCTCATCGCACAATCGATCCCGCCGAGCGTGCGGCGGGGCGAGGATCTCAGCCCGTCCATCACCCCGGTGATTCCGTCGGGCGTGGTGCGCAACGATCGTCCGACGGTGACGTGGCACCCGTGCCGCCGGGCCAGGTCGTCGAGCGTGGCGCCGATCGACGATCCGCCGCGTCGCAGCCGCGCGGCGATCTGCGCGAGGAGCACGGCGGTACCGATGCCGTCCTTGTCGCGCACGGCGTCGGGGTCGACGCAATAGCCGATCGCCTCCTCGTAGGCGAAGCACAGGGGTTCGCCCGCGCGGACCAACCATTTGAAGCCGGTCAGCGTCCGTATCGACCTTGCCTCGGCCGCTTCGGCGACGTCGGCGGCAAGCGTCCCCGAGACGATGCTGCTGGCGACGACCGCACCGGGTACGGCGAGTTCGTGGCAGAGGATTGCGCCGGTCTCGTCGCCGGTGAGCTGGCGCCAGCCGTCGCGGTCGGGGATGGCGATGGCGCACCGGTCGGCGTCGGGGTCCAGCGCAATCGCCAGGTCGGCGTCGACGCGCTGCGCCAGTCGCAACAGCAGCACGGTGGCGCCGGGCTCCTCCGGGTTCGGGAAGGCGACGGTGGGGAAGTCGGGGTCGGGGTCGGCCTGCTCGTCGACGACGTGGACGTCGTCGAACCCGGCGTTGGCCAGTGCCTCGACCGCCAGCCGTCCGCCGACGCCGTGCATGGGGGTCAGTGCGATGCGCAGCGGGTCGTCGACGTGGCCGAACCGCGTCGCCAGCCGGTCGAGGTAGCGGGATGCGGCGGCCCACTCGTGGTCGTCGGGGGCGACGGGGTAGCACGGGATCTCTGGCGGCGCGGCGGCCATCAGGGCTTCGATCCGCGCGTCGATGGGGCTGACGATCTGCGCGCCGGGCACGTCGGTACCGATGCCGCCGTAGAGCTTGTAGCCGTTGTCTCCGGCCGGGTTGTGCGACGCGGTGATCTGGATGGCCGCGGCGGCGCCTAGGTCGCGGCAGGTGAAGGCGACCAGCGGGGTTGGGGAGTGACCGGGCAGGGCGATGACGTCGAATCCGGCGGCGGCGAGCACTCCCGTGGTCGTCGTGAAGAAGTCGGCAGAGCCGTGGCGGGCGTCGCACCCGACGACGACGGTGCGCCCAGAACCGTTGGCGCGCAACCACTCTGCGACGGCCCACGTGGCGCGTGCGACGAGTTCGACGTTCATCCCGCCGGGACCGGGGCGGACCGGGCCGCGCAGGCCGGCGGTGCCGAAGCGAAGGTCGTCAGAGCCCATCGGCGCTCAGAAGTCGCCGAGGAGATCAGGGATCGTCCCCTCGGGTTCGAGGATGGTCTGCTCGAGAATGTTGTGCACCGGGGTGTCGGGGATCGTGTTGGCGAGTGCGAAGACGATGCCGGCGAGCAGCATTCCGACGCGGCCACCGGCCTCGCGCCCGGATTCGAGGACCTCCTGGTGGCTCAACGGCGCACCGGTGATGCCGGCGGCGAGGTTGGTGACCAGCGAGATCCCCAGGACCTCCATACCGGCGGCGCGCGCCGCGATCGTCTCGTGCACCGTCGACATACCGACGAGGTCGGCGCCCATCGTCGCGAGCATCGCGATCTCTGCGGGCGTCTCATACTGCGGGCCCGGCAAGCCCGCGTAGACGCCCTCGCGCAGCGTGTTGCTGACGCCGACACCGCCGTCGAGGACGTCGTTGACCCGCTGGGCGGTGCTCCGCAGCGACGGTGAGTAGGCGTCGACCATGTTGACGAACTCCGCGCCGACAAGCGGCGAGCGGCCGGTGAGGTTGATCTGGTCGCTGATCAGCACGGGGCTCCGCACCGGGATCGACCGGTTCACCGCCCCCGCCGCGTTGGTCAAGATGATGCGTTTGCATCCGGTCGCGGCGGCTGTGCGCGCCGGGTGGACGACACGTGCGAGGTCATGTCCCTCGTAGGCGTGGATCCGCCCGGCCAGGATGAGGACGCGCAGGTCGCCGACCCGGACGGAGTAGACCGATCCGCCGTGTCCTTCCGCGCCCGGTGCGGTGAAGCCCGGGACCCGCGACATGGGGATCGCGCTGGGCAGCGGCTCGAACGCCTTCAGTGCCGACGACCAGCCGGAGCCCAGGACGATGGCGACGTCGTGACGGGACGCCCCGGTCTCGGTGGCGAGGAAGGCGGCGGCCGCCGCCGCGGCGCCGGTGGGATCAGTGCTCGGGTCCATGGCTCCACGTTAGTGAATGGGCGCCAGGTGCGTTCCGCGGAACGCGACCATCTGGCCTCTTCGCGGTGGCCTACAGTTCTACCCATGCCATTCCTGCGCGAATCCGAAGATGTGTACGAGCTTTACCTGGGCACCGAGGGCGTCGAGCTCGACGAGGCCAATCCGGAGAACCGCTTCACCCTCGGGTGGATCGACACCGTTAACGCCCTGCTCGACGAGGTCGCCACGGCCGGATCGTCGTCGAAAAAGGGCCTGGTCATCACCGCCACCGGCAAGTTCTTCAGCAACGGTCTCGACACCGATTACGTCTTCGCCAACGGCGACAAACTGCCCGGATACCTCGACGCGGTTCACGACATCTACACCAAGGTCCTGACGCTGCCCGTGGCGACCGTCGCGGCCGTCAACGGCCACGCCTTCGGCGCCGGTGCGATGCTCGCCCTGTGCGCCGACTACCGGATCCAGCGTGCCGACCGCGGCTTCTGGTCACTGCCCGAGGCGGCGCTGAACATGCCGTTCACCGCCGGGATGGCCGCGCTCGTCCGCACGCGGCTGACCGATGCGACCGCCACCGAGGCGATGCTGACATCGCGCCGCTACGGCGCCGACGACGCGGCCGCCGCCGGGATCGTCGAAGAGCCCGTTCCTGCCGAGGACCTGTTGGCGCGGGCGCGTACGGTTGCCGCCGAGCGAGCTGCGGCCGGTGCGGGCGCCAATCTCTCGATCATCAAGAAGGGCTTGCGCGCGCCACTGCTGGAGCAGTTGGCGATCACGACACCGCCGTCGCTGCTCTAGCCGCACGAATTAGGTCGATCGTTACTTCGACGAGGTAACGATCGACCACGTAATCGAAGCTGCTTCCCGCTACAGTTCGATGCCGTCGGCGTCTGCGCCGGGGCCGGGGCCGACGTTGCGCGCTGGATGTAGGCGCAGCGACTGCACGTAGTCGTCGGGCGCGCCGGCCTTCTCCGCGGCATCGGACATGACGCCGAGGTAGCGCGCCGACGGCAGGCCACCTTCGAATCCGTCGACGACGTAGAGCCAGGCGAGAGCCGGTCCGTCGGTCGTCTCGATGCGTGCCCGCAGCTTGCGGTGCAGCCCCAGCTCGGAGCCCTCCCAGCGGTCCATCGTGTGGACGTCCTCGTCGGAGACGTCGTAGAGGACGACGAAGACGCGTGCATCGGGGTTGTCGCGGTCCTCGACGACTGTCGCCAGCGAGCCCTCCCAGCCGATGTCCTCGCCGGCGAACGTCAGGCGCCAGCCGACCAGCCAACCCGTCGCCGACAACGGGGAGTGGGGCGCGCGCATCGCCATCTGCTCGGGATCCAGGTTCGAGCCATATGCGGCGTACAGCGCCACGGACATCTCCTCGGGGCCGGGTGACAACAAAGCAGCGAGATAAGAGTAGCGCCGGGGCGACGCGTGCGTGGCACCGGTGAGTCCCGGTGTGGCGATGCGGCGCGAACCGTCGCGGTGTGCGACAGAATGGCACAGAGTGCCGGGCATTCAGCCAACCTCCCGGGAGTCAGGAGTGCGCAGTGACCAAGATCGTGATCATCGGGGGCGGTCCCGCGGGGTATGAGGCGGCACTGTCCGCCGCCGCGTATGGGTCCGACATCACCATCGTCGACGCCGACGGGATCGGTGGGGCCTGCGTGCTTTACGACTGCGTGCCGTCGAAGACGTTCATCGCCTCGACCGGTGTCCGCACCGATGCCCGGCGGGCAACGGATCTGGGAATCGAGCTGCACATCGACAGCGCCGTCGTCGAGTTGCCGCAGATCCACAAGCGCGTGAAAGACCTCGCGTACGCCCAGTCCGCCGACATCAAGGCCCGGTTGATGAGCGAGGGCGTGCGGTTGATCGCCGGTGTCGGCGAGCTGGCCGATCCCGTGCTCGGGTCGGCTACGCACAAAGTCCTTGCCAAGTGCGCCGACGGCACGGAGGAAGTGCTCGACGCCGATGTCGTGCTCATCGCAACCGGTGCGCGTCCGCGCATCCTGCCCGACGCGCAGCCAGACGGTGAGCGGATCCTCACCTGGCGCCAGCTCTACGACCTCGATGAGCTGCCGACGCATCTGGTCGTCGTCGGGTCCGGTGTCACCGGTGCCGAATTCGTCCACGCCTACACCGAACTGGGCGTCAAGGTGACCCTGGTGTCCAGCCGCGACCGGGTGCTGCCCGGCGAGGACGAGGATGCGGCCCTGGTGCTGGAGGACGCGCTGGCCGAACGCGGCGTGACGCTGGTGAAGAACGCGCGCGCAGACAAGGTCACCCGCGATGGCGACGAGGTGACGGTCTTCCTCGCCGACGGTCAGACGGTGACCGGATCGCATGTGCTGATGACGGTCGGATCGATTCCCAACACGAACAAATGTGGGTTGGAAGCCGCGGGTGTCGCCACGGACAAGGGCGGCTACATCACCGTCGACCGGGTTTCGCGCACGTCGGTCCCGGGCATCTATGCCGCCGGTGACTGCACCGGGTTGTTCCCGCTGGCCTCGGTCGCCGCGATGCAGGGACGCATCGCGATGTACCACGCGCTGGGCGAGGGAGTCCTGCCGATTCGACTGAAGACGGTCGCGTCGGCGATCTTCACCCGGCCGGAGATCGCGACCGTCGGCGTCTCGCAGAACGCGATCGATTCCGGCGAATACCCGGCGCGCACCGTGATGCTGCCGCTGGCCACCAACGCCCGCGCGAAGATGAGCGGTCTGCGCCGCGGTTTTGTGAAGATCTTCTGCCGCCCGCAGACCGGCGTCGTGATCGGTGGAGTCGTCGTCGCGCCGGTGGCCTCGGAGCTGATCCTGCCGATCGCCCTGGCGGTGCAGAACAAGCTGACCGTCGGCGATCTTGCGCAGACGCTGTCGGTGTACCCGTCGTTGTCGGGGTCGGTGATCGAGGCGGCGCGCCAACTGGTCCGCCACGACGACCTGGACTGACCCGGCTCATCCCTACCTGTTTCGTAAACCCAGCACCGATCGACGCTGGGTTTACGAAACAGCGGGGGTCAGGCGGTTTCGTCGATACCGAGGTCGACGAGGAGTTCGGCCGCGTGGCGTTCCAGCTCGGAACGGACCGTCGTGAGGTCGGTGCCGGCGGGAACGCGGACGTCGAAGTTGGCCTCGAAGAGCAGGCCGCCAGACATCGGTGCCTCGCGAGTGCCGGTGGTCATTGACTCGATGCTGAGCCCGTTGGCGCTGAGTACCGTCGACAGTTCGCGGACGATGCCGGGATGGTCGTTGCCCAGGACCCCGATCGTCAGGTGCGTGAACGTCTCGGTGTCGGGCGTTTCGTCGGTGCCGGTGTGGACGGACACGTCGAGGTCGGGCAGGGCGCGGGCGGCGCCGAGCAGGTCGTCGGCCTTGTCGTCGGGGACGCTGACGACGATGATTCCGGCGAACTTGCCCTCCAGGCGAGCCAACTGGCTGCGCTCCCAGTTGCCGCCGCGGGCGGCGACGGTGTCGGCGAGGGCGGAGACGATGCCGGGGCGGTCGTCGCCGATGATGGTCAACACGAGATGCTGCACAGGCGAATGGTAGCGCCCGACACCGTCGGATTGTGGCGATGCCGGGCGCGGTCGGGATGTCCAGGGCCCGTTCGGGTGTGGCCCGTGGGCCTGGCCGGCTGATGCTCAGTCGGCGGCGAGGAGATCGTCGATCTGGTTGATCGCCGAGGTGGCGCCCTCGATCATGCCCATCTCGAGGACCTGGGCGAGGCCTTCCTCGGTCGCGTAGACGGCGGTGTACTCGGCGCGGGTGCCGTCGCCGTCGGCGATGAAGCGGTACTCGTTCTTCGAGACCGGCAGATCGAGGTTGCGGGCGAAGTCCTCGGCGTTGAGGGCGAAGCCGTCCTCGAATTCGAAAGCCTTCTCGTCGTCAACCGAAGTGATGTCCCAGAAGCCCCCGAACCTGTCACCCTCCGGGCTGGTCATGTAGTAGTGCATGGTGCCGCCGGGATAGAGCTCATGGCGCACGAAGGTGGCGGGGTAGGTGGGCGGGCCCCAGATCTTTTCCAATTGGCGCGGGTCGGCGTAGACCTGCCAGACCCGCGCGACCGGCGCGTTGAAGCGCGCCGTCATGCGCAGGGTGCGGTTGTCGGGGTCCTTGGTGACGTCGATGATGGGCATTTCAAGCTCCTTGTTGGTTGTTGGTTTCGGTTGGGGTGGTTGCGTCCGACCCGGACAGAACAGCTAGGGATCGGTGCCGACGTCCGTGCCGTCGGTTGTGTCGGCCGCGAGCAGATCGTCGATCCGCGAGATCCGGCCGCGCCAGATCTGTTCCAGTTCGTCCAGCAGGGAGCTGACCGACCGGACCGCGGTGACTTCCCCTGACGCGAGGGCCTCCCGGCCGGCGCGCCGTTTGGTGACCAGTCCGGCCCGCTCGAGCACCGCGACGTGCTTCTGCACGGCCGCGAAACTCATGTCGTAGTGCGACGCGAGCGTGCTCACCGAATATTCGCCGGCCAACGAGCGCCGCAGGATGTCGCGACGGGTCCGGTCGGCGAGTGCGTGGAACAGTGCGTCGACCTGCTCGTCGGAGAGGTCGAGGCGTTCTGCGGTGGTGGTCACGGAGCAATCATACAACCAAGTGGTTGTACGTTGTCAAGGGTTGGATCACAACAGCTACGGGTCCCGACAATCGCTACGGTTGTTTCCGTAGCTGTTGTCGGGACTGGTAGCTGTTGCGCGTCGGTTGTCGCGACGGTGGGAGCGGAGGGCCTCGGGGCGCGTATCCGATGGGGTGGCGGGACCTCCGGATGGCGTCCACTTCGGACTGGTTGGGGACCTCCGGAGCGTGCTACTCCGGCATGCGCGCAATCGTTGCGCGCGTGAAAGCGATTGCGCGGGCGCAGATTTCGGGCATCGGAGGTGCTGGACGGCTGTAGTATCCGGCGATCGTGCTTACGCCGGCCTCTTGGCTTTGGACCCGGACTACACAGACGCCATTGTTGATCGTGTAGACAAGGGCCCGCCGCCCGTCGACTACTACATCCGGTAACCAGGGGAAGGGGTTCGACCGCCGGTACGCATCGAGGCTCGGGCTGTTGCCGACGATCTGTGACAGCCCCCAGGCAGAGTCTGGTGTGGCGTCGTCCCAAGTGCATCCGCGAAGAGTCTGCTTGTCGACGGTCGCTGCCTCGTGGCGGGTAGACCAGTCCCAGCCGAGCGTCTCGACAACTGTTTTGTTTGCAGGGGTGCAGGGTTCGTACGTCGTTCCGTCGTTTCCGGGATTGATGCGATGCGGCAGCGCGCCCGGTGGCCCTGCCCGAGCGCCTTCGACGGTGGCAGTGTGCTCCTTGCCGCTTGTCCCGGTTGCCGCAGTGCAGCCTGCGAGCCCAAGGATGGCGACCACCGCCGCGCCAGTGATGGCAACTCTGTTCGCGCGCGCCAATCTGGAATCGACCTGTCGCAGTTTGTACATCGGAATCATTCGCCGACTAGATGGGCACCCAGCGCGTCTTGGTCTGTGAACACTTTCGAGCCTGCGCAGGCCGCTGCCAACTGGGACATCGCGCCGGCCTGCATTCCAAGCTTCTCGCTCCAACTCGTTGGCCCCGTGGAGATGGAATTTCTGAGATCAGTGTGGACTGGTGGTGCCTCCACGCAGCCGTCCCCCATGTAGTTGCTAGCTAATAGACCGGCCACCGTTCGGCCACACGCCTCCAACTCCTCTGCCGCCCATTTCGCGATCTTGGCGCGTTGTTCCCAGGCGTCTTCGTCGCTGCGGAATGGGGGTGGTGGGCTCACGGGACCTCCGGTCGGGTGGGTGGCGCTCGGTGGGTCGCACGCGGTGTGAGACACCGGTGCGTCGAGAAATATCCTCTCCATACTTGGACGCAGCGCGAGGCCGTTCGGTTCCATCGAATTGTCGGCTCGGCGTCGGCCAGCCGAGTCGCGGACTTTCAGGAATCGGTGGCCAGTCGTGCAATCCCCGGAACCAGATAGCGCGCGATGAACGCGCGCATACCGTCATCATCGTGGAGCGGAATGGGCCCGCCCGGTGCGAGGATCAGCGATACGCCCAGGCGCACAGTCGTTTCAGCGACCATTTCCGCATCCTGATCGCTTAACGGCCCGCCGCCGCTGGACCCCAACCAGCCGGTTATTGAGTGCCGCATTAGTGCGATCGCGCTCACGCCGCCGCTCCTCCCTGCGCCGAGAAACGTGTCGGGTTCGGTCTTCATCAGTTTCGCGAAGAGCGGATGGTCGCGCAGCTCCCTCACGGATGTGAATATTGCTTCAGTCAACCCGGTTTCGAGGTCTGCAGCTCCAACGAATGCGCGCTGGACGCTCTCGGCTGTCTGCGCGAGAATCTGCAGGAGGACCTGTTGTGCCAAGCGCTCCTTGTTCTCGAAGCGCCGGAACACAGTCATCCGGCCGACTCCCGCGGCGCGGGCGATGTCGTCCACTGAGGTGCGTCGGACGCCGACCTCCTGGAAGCAGGTCAGCGCGGCTTGCAGGATCCGGTCGCTGATCTCGTCTGCGGAACCGTTCGACACTCGCTCATCGTAGTCAGGCAGCGTCGAGGACAACGCGGCCACCATGCTTGGGGACCAGCGTGATGTTCATGCGCACCGGCGGTTCGATCGGCGTCGCCGCGGTGCGGAAGCGGGCGTGGCGCAGGATTGTTTGCAAGATTACGCGGATCTCCAACAGCGCGAAGGGTGCACCCAGGCAGTAGCGGGCTCCGCCGCCGAAGGGGATCCATTCGGAGGCCTTAGGGCGGGCTTCCAGGAAGCGCTCGGGTGAGAAACGGTTTGGTTCGGGGTAGAGGTCCGGTCGACGGTGCACCGCGTAGGTGAACGGCATGATGATGCGACCGGGCTCGATCCTCGTGCCGTCGTCAAAGGTGAAGGGTTCGACCACATAGCGAATGTTGAACGGCGCGGGTGGATGTAGCCGAAGGACCTCCTGGACCGTCGCGTTGAGCCACGACGGGTCGTCGCCTTGTGCCGATGCGGTGAGGATCTCGAGCAGCTCGGGCTGACGGATGACCTCGTTGCCCAGCCATGCCAGGGCGTTGCTGGTGGTCTCGTAACCGGCGATCAGCAAGCCCGCGATTGATTCGCGCACCATGACGTCGGGCATCAGATCGCCCTGGTCGGTACGGACGCCGAGCAGCACTCCCAGCACGTCGTCGCGGTTGTCGTCGTCGGCGCGCCGGCGGCAGTCGATTTCTTCTTGGACTAGTGACTCGACGGCGAGTCGGGCCTTCCTGATCGCGTCGTAGTTGCCGGTCCACTTGCCGCCCTGCGCAGTGGCCCACGCGGTTTGAATGGCCAGCCGGGTGGAGCGGAGCGAGTCGAGCCAGGCGACGGCCGCGTTGCGCGCCAGCTCGGAGCGCCTCGGGTCGGTCATCCCGAAGATCACCTCGGCGACGATATCGAGCGCGATCGGGCCGGCTCGATCGCGGAAGCTGACCTCCTCGCCCATCGGCCAGGTTGCCAGTGCCTTCTCGGTCAGGCGAACCATGGCGTCCTCATAGGATTTCAGCGCCTTGCCGTGGAACGGTGGGCTGAGGTAGCGCCGGTTGGTGGTGTGCTGCTCGCCTTCCATGCTGATCAACGTGTTCCCTCCGAAGATCACATGATGCGGCGTGAAGCGGTCCAGTGCCGGCGTCAGCTGGAGCATCGAGTTGGGGGCCTTGAAGACCTGCCTGACGTCGTCGGGGTTGGTGATGCAGAACGCGTCGGAGGCGCCGGGCAAGTTGAGCAGGAAACGGTCACCCAATCGCGTCATTCGCGCGAAGAACTGCTCGGGTGCCAGCCAGTATTCCGCGGCGTAGGCAATCGTGGACAAGTGCATGGCTGTCGCCCTCCGACAATGGGACTATGATACTGAACACGATCTATGGTACCACCAGAGGGCGTGGGGGTGAAGCTCCAATCCCGATCACTTAAGAGGAGACGATCATCGACATTCTGCGAACCCCAGATCACTGCTTCGAGAATCTGGTGGGCTACCCGTTCGCGCCGCACTACGTCGACGTGTTCGCCAGCGACACCGGTGCAGTGCGCATGCACTACGTCGACGAGGGCCCCGATGACGGCCCGGTCATTGTCCTGTTGCACGGCGAGCCGACGTGGAGCTACCTGTACCGGGGAATGATTGGGGCGCTGGTTGACGGCGGCTTTCGGGTCCTGGCACCCGATCTGATCGGCTTCGGTCGTTCCGACAAGCCCAGCCGCGTCGAGGACTACACATACCTGCGACACGTGCAGTGGGTGACATCATGGTTCGACGCTCTCGGATTGCGCGACGTCACGCTCTTCGTGCAGGACTGGGGGTCGTTGATCGGATTGCGCATCGTCGGCGTACGAGACGACCTTGCCGGGCGCATCGTTGTCAGCAACGGGACCTTGCCCATCGCCGACCGTGGGACGCCCCTCACCTTTCGGATCGGGCGAACCCTCGCACATCTCGCCCCCGTGATTCCATGCGGGCGCGTGCTGTCGGTTGGCACGGTCAGAAGGCTGTCGGCACAGGTGCGGGACGGATACGATGCGCCGTTCCCGGACAAGCGGTTTCAGGCCGGGGTACGCGCATTCCCCAGGCTGGTGCCGACCACCCCCGACGATCCGGCGGTGTCTGCCAACCGGGCGGCGTGGGCGGAACTGGCTCGATGGGAGAAGCCGTTCCTCTGTGTCTTCGGCGCCAAGGACCCGCTTCTCGGCCAGGCTGACCGCCCGCTGATCGACCATGTTCCGGGCGCGAAGGGCCAGCCCCACGCCCGTATCCACGGCGGCCACTTCGTTCAGGAGGATTGTGGACCCGAGTTGGCCGGGCGCATTCTTGAGTGGTCGCGATGAGCCCGGCCGGTCGATGGAACCGTCGGCGCGCCGCGTGCGTCTAAGTAGATGTGGCTTCAGGGGGACGGACGCCGTGGGCGTCGTATGAGGTGTCGGCGGTTGCGGACATGGCGGATTCGATGGGTGCCGAGCAGGCTCGGGCCGACGTCGCCGCTCTGTTCGCGGCGATCGAGCGTGCGCAGGCGGCGGCACTGAAAGTGGAGGCGGTGTTCGCCGCGACGGCGGGGTCGCTGAAGGGGACGGCGGCGGCGAAGGGGACGCAGCAGGCCAATGCCGTCGCGAAGGAGATCACGCGGGCGGCCGCGGTTGCCGGGTCGGCGGGGGTGAGTCTGCGCGGGGTGGCGAACACGCTCTCGGCGACGAAGGCAAAAGCTCCGGCGCTGCGGGCGGCGGCCGCGGAGTTGGCGAAGTCGGATCTGTCGACCGACGAGATGGCGCAGGTCCGGGCCACCGTCGCGACCGCGATGAACACTGTCTACAGCGACCCGATGCTGGATACGGCGATTCCGCTGGGTATCGAGGCCACGGTCCCCGCCGGCTACGACAATGCGGCGGTGACACCGGTCAATCCGGGTGCGACGCAAAGGGACAACACCTCGTCGTTCAACGGGCGCGGCACGGGACTGTCCCCGGGAGTGCCGGGGTCGCCCGGGTCACCGACCAGCCCGACGAGGACGACGCCGCCCGGGACCACACCGTCGACGACGGGAGGCGCCGCACCGGCAGGACCGTCGGATTCGTCGAAGAAGTCCGACGGCGCCGGTCCGAAGGGGCCAGCCACCACGAACACGCCGAAAGACAAGCTCACCGGCGACCAGCCGGGCCCGTCGACGCGAGGCCGTGGCGACCCCGACCTGTTGGGCGGTCCGCGCCCCGGGCCGCCCGGCCTCGGGCAACCATTCCCCGGCCCGGGCTCCGGCCTGACCGGAACACGCGGCACACCGGGGACCACCACCGGTCCCGGAACACCGAAACCGCCGCTGAACGCGCCACGACTCGGCACGCCCACCACGTCGGGACCGCCCACGACGGCCGCACCGCTGCGCTCGACCCCGGGAGCCGGCATGCGCGGCGGCGGCATGCCCTTCGTGCCGCGCGCGTCGAGGTCGGAGGAGTCGGAGGATCGTCTGGCCGCGGACTACCTGCACGTGCGGGAGAACGCCGACGAGGTCGTCGGCGAACTGCCCCTCGTCGGGCCACCGGTTCTCGGCGAACCCGATCCCCCGTCGGAACCGGGTAGGACGTCTCCCCGGCAACTGTAGGCCGTCTTCTTGGCGTCCTCGGGCCTGAACAGCCCTCAGGCCAAATCGAGACTGTGCTCGACCGCGCGATTCCATTCGGCGTAGAGGCGGGTGCGCTCATCGTCGGGCATCGCCGGATCCCACTGCTTGTCTTGGGCCCAGTTGGCATGGATGTCGTCGGCGCTGCGCCAATAGCCGACGGCCAGGCCGGCTGCGTACGCCGCACCCAGCGCGGTCGTCTCGTTGACGACCGGTCGGATCACCGGCACGCCCAGCACGTCGGCCTGGAACTGCATCAGCAGGTCGTTCACGACCATCCCACCGTCGACCTTCAGCGTCGTCAGCCGCACTCCCGAGTCGGCCTCCATCGCCTCGATGACCTCGCGGGTCTGGTACGCGCTGGCCTCCAAGGCGGCGCGGGCCAGGTGGCCGCGGTTGATGAAGCGCGTGAGGCCGACGATGACGCCGCGCGCGTCGGGCCGCCAGCGCGGTGCGAACAGTCCGGAGAACGCGGGCACGATGTAGGCGCCGCCGTTGTCGTCGACGGATTTGGCCAGCTCCTCGACCTCCGCGGCCGACGAGATCATCCCGAGGTTGTCGCGCAACCACTGGATGAGCGATCCGGTCACCGCGATCGAACCCTCCAGTGCGTAGCACGCGGGCGCGCCGCCGATCTGGTAGCAGACGGTGGTGAGCAGCCCGTGCTCGGAGAACACCGGTTCGGTCCCTGTGTTGAGCAGCAGGAAGTTGCCGGTGCCGTACGTGTTCTTCGCCTGGCCGGGCGCCAAGCAGGCCTGACCGAAGGTCGCCGCCTGCTGATCACCGAGGATTCCCGCCAGCGGCACGCCCTCCGGCGCGCCGGGGGAGCGGAGCTCGCCGTACACCTCGGAGCTGCTGCGGATCTCCGGCAGCATCGAGCGTGGAATACCGAAGTCGGCGCAGATCTCGGCATCCCACTGCAGCGTCTGTAGGTCCACGAGCATCGTGCGCGACGCGTTGGTGACATCAGTGATGTGGAGTCCGCCGTTGACGCCGCCAGTCATGTTCCAGGCGAGCCACGAGTCGATCGTCCCGAAGCACAGGTCGCCGGCGTCGGCGCGCTCGCGCACACCGTCGACGTTCTCCAACAGCCACACCAACTTCGGTCCGGCGAAGTACGTGGACAACGGCAGGCCGGTCCGCGCCCGATACCGGTCGGGCCCGTCGTCGCCGGCCAGACGCTCGCACAGTGCTGCGGTGCGGGTGTCCTGCCAGACGATCGCGTTGTACACGGGAACGCCGGTGCGACGGTCCCACACGACGGTCGTCTCGCGCTGATTGGTGATGCCGCAGGCCATCACATCGTCGGGCTTGATCTCTGCCGACGCCATCGCCGCTGCGGTTGCGCGGCGCACATTGCGCCAGATCTCCTCCGCGTCGTGCTCCACCCATCCGGGTTTCGGGAAGATCTGTGCATGCTCGATCTGTTCGGATCCGACGGGACGCCCGCGGTGGTCGAACAGAATCGCGCGCGACGACGTCGTTCCCTGGTCGATGGACAGGACATATCCACTGCTTCTCGCCACGCCCGCCATCTTCGCACGCGGTAGGCTCGGCAATCGTGAATACCGAGTGGGAGGGCGATGGACCGGCGGCGTTGAGCCCCGAGTACCACGCTCGCGCATGGGAGCGGCTGGGCAGCGAGCAGTTCGACGTCGTCGTCGTGGGTGGCGGAGTCGTCGGTGTCGGCGCGGCGCTCGACGCTGCGACACGTGGCCTGCGGGTGGCGTTGGTCGAGGCGCGCGACATCGCGTCGGGGACGTCGAGCCGGTCGTCGAAGATGTTCCACGGTGGCTTGCGCTACCTCGAACAGCTGGAGTTCGGCTTGGTCCGCGAGGCGCTGCGCGAACGCGAATTGTCGTTGCGCCTGCTCGCCCCGCACCTGGTGCGGCCCCTGCCGTTCCTCTACCCACTGACCAAGCGAGTCTGGGAGCGGCCGTACGTGTCGGCGGGTCTGTTCCTCTACGACCGCATGGGCGGCGCGAAGTCGGTCCCCGGCCAGAGCCAGGTCACGCGGTCGGGGGCACTGCGGGTCGCGCCGGCGCTCAAGCGCAACTCGTTGATCGGCGGGATCCGCTACTACGACACCGTCGTCGACGATGCTCGGCACAGCCTCACCGTCGCACGAACCGCGGCCCACTACGGCGCCGTCATCCGGACGTCGACGCAGGTCGTGGGCTTCCTCCGCGAGGCCGACCGGGTGATGGGCGTGCGTGTGCGAGACTCCGACACCGGTGCGATCACCGAGGTCCGCGCGCATTGCGTCATCAACGCCGCGGGTGTGTGGACCGACGAGGTGCAGGCACTGTCGAAGGAGCGGGGCCACTTCAAGGTCCGGGCGTCCAAGGGTGTGCACATCGTCGTGCCGCGGGACCGGATCGTCAGCGAGACGGCCATCATCCTGCGCACCGCGAACTCCGTGCTGTTCGTCATCCCGTGGGAGACGCACTGGATCATCGGCACCACCGATACCGACTGGAACCTCGACCTCGCCCACCCCGCGGCGACGCACAAGGACATCGACTACATCCTCGACCGCGTCAACGAGGTGCTGGTGTCACCGCTGACCCACGACGACATCGAGGGCGTCTACGCCGGGTTGCGCCCGCTGCTCGCGGGCGAGGATGAGGGCACGTCGACGCTGTCGCGCGAGCACGCCGTCGCCGTCGTCGCGCCCGGCCTCATCTCGATTGCGGGCGGCAAGTACACCACCTACCGCGTGATGGGTGCCGACGCGGTGGACGCGTGCAACGACTTCATCCCGACGAGGGTCGCGCCGTCGATCACCGAGCGCGTCCCGCTGCTGGGTGCCGACGGATACTTCGCTCTCATCAACCAGTGCGACTTCCTGGGGAAGCGCTTCGGGCTGCATCCGTACCGCGTACGCCGGCTGCTCAACCGCTACGGGTCGCTCATCGACGACGTTCTGCGCCTGGCCGACGACGACCCGACGCTGCTGGAGCCGTTGGCGGCTGCACCGCAGTACCTGCGCGTCGAGATCGTGTATGCGGTGCGCAACGAGGCGGCCCTGCACCTGGAGGACCTGCTGGCCCGGCGGACGCGCATCTCGATCGAGTACTCGCACCGCGGGGTGGACTGCGCGGCCGAAGTCGCAGACCTGGTGGCACCCATCCTGGGCTGGACGAAGAAGAAGACCGCCTTCGAAGTGGCCAACTACGTCGCGCGGGTGGAGGCGGAGATCGCGTCGCAACAGCAGCCCGACGACGAGTCGGCCGACGCGTTGCGCGCCGCTGCGCCGGAGTCGCGCACCGAGATCCTGGAGCCGGTTCCGGTCCCCGAATAGGGCCTTGAACTGCACTTACAGGGGACCTTCGGCTCTAGAGTCCGCCTCGTTCACCTCGATACGATCGAGATGAACGATCACGCGGCACCGAGGAGGCGTCATGGTGGAGGGCAATCCCATCGAGGTTCTCGACGAGGCACA